>CALWAV010000162.1 GCA_944375745.1 uncultured Merdimonas sp. | reverse complement strand
GCGATAACTTCCTTCTTGGGCAGTACATCGAAGGTTCCGTCCTCAGACATCTTCTCGATTGCTTTCAGACGCGCGATTCTGCTCTGGATGGTCTTAAAGTTGGTCAGCATGCCGCCCAGCCATCTCTCATTTACATAGAACATGCCGCAGCGCTCTGCCTCTGTCTTGATGGCATCCTGAGCCTGCTTCTTGGTTCCTACGAACAGAATGGTTCCGCCCTGAGCCGCGATATCGAATACAGCCTTGTATGCTGCGTCTACCATTCCAACGGACTTCTGCAGGTCAATAATGTAGATGCCGTTGCGCTCGGTATAGATGTACGGAGCCATCTTGGGGTTCCAGCGTCTTGTCTGATGTCCGAAATGAACACCTGCTTCCAGTAACTGCTTCATTGAAATTACACTCATGATTCTTACCTCCATTTGGTTGTTCTTCCGCAGGCTTCTGCACCGTGAAATACCGGAATTCCATATTCCGGCACCGTCCCCGGTTCCACCCGCGTGTTTTTTTCACTAACTCTGAAAGTATAGCACAGGAAAAGGGCCTTTGCAAGCCCTTTTTGCCTGATTTTTCCCTCAAAACCTCCTGTCAGGACAACCGGAAAATCTCCCGGCCTTTTCTCCTCTTTTTCCCTGTAAATTGTATCTTTTATTTATCTGTGTTACAATAATTTATACAATAACGTTCGAAAAATCTCATTCTATCAGGAGGGAACAGAATGAAATCTGAGTTTTGCATTGTGAGCGATGGTTCCTGTGATATTCCGGCATCACTGGCAAAAGAAAACGACATCCGCATCGTCCATTTTCTCGTATCCTTTAACGGTTCTGATTATAAAAAAGAGGGCATAGAGCTGGAACTGCCGGAATTCTATCAGCAGATGGTCTCGTATCCCGATATCTATCCCAAGACAGCAGCCCCTTCTCCGGAAGATTTTTATGCCGCATTCGAGGAAAAAGCCAAAGAGGGCCGGGATATTCTCTGCATCTGCATTTCTGCCAAGCTGAGCTCTTCCGTTCAGTCTGCGGAAATTGCCAGACAGATGCTGGCCGAGACATATCCGGCTGTCCGTGTGGCTGTCGTGGATTCGCTCTGCTGTACGCTGATGCAGAGCGCCTTTGTCCTGGAAATCTGCCGTCTGCGGGACGCCGGACATTCTCTGGATGAGACCCTTGAAGCAGTCGATGCCCTGCGTAAATCCGGACGCATCCTGTTTACAGTGGGGAACCTGGACTATCTCCAGCATGGCGGCCGCATCGGAAAGGTGACCAGCATCGCCGGAAATCTTCTGGATTTAAAGCCGCTTATTACACTCCAGGATGGAGAAATCCACTCTTCCGGCATCAAACGGGGCCGCCGGAAATCACTGGCCGGCATTCTGGATCTCCTGGTCTCTTATTTGAAGGAGAATCACTGTACGCCAGACGACTGCAATATCCTCATCGGCTACGGCTATGACCCGGAGGAAGGCCGCTTTCTCCAGGAAATGACAAGAAAGCGGCTCGGAGAAGAGTTCGGCCCCCAGAGTACACTCCCGGCCTTCCAGATCGGCGCCACTATCGCCGTCCACGCCGGCCCTTATTCCATCGGGTACGGACTTGTCCGCCGAAGCGACAGACTATGACTTTTTCAGAAAAACAGGAAGGGCCATTTCCGGTCCCTTCCTGTTTTTCCGCGCCTATTCTGTCTTCTTTTCTGCTATACCCTGCAGCGCCCTCTTTACAGAGTCCCCTGGGTAAACAGCGACTTCACATGAGCAATCTCCTCTGCTGTCGCCTGGGCTGCCGGAACGTAGTACTGCTTCGCCCGGGCAATCTGATAAAGCTCCTCTTGAGACATCTCACATTTGTTCCGGATCTCCTTCAAAGTCTGCTTCAGCGCCGGATTCTCGGTCTGGGGAATCATGTCTCCGAACATTTTCAGTTCGCCGTTGATGCCTGTAAGCGCGTCCGATACCATGGTCTTTTCATCCATTTTTCTTTTCCTCCTAACCTAAAAAGTGCATAAGCTGCTGCTTATTTTCTTTCGCTGACTGGGCTGCTTTTTGGAAAAACTGCTTTATCTGCTGATCCGATGCCTGCTGCGCGTACTCTGTCATCTTGCAGCAGCTGGTATCATAGCCTCCCAGCAGATGGCGGAGATTCTGTACATCCAGTTCTGATAATTGTGGCGTCATAAAAAAGTCCTCCTTTCCCGGTTTACCTTCTTAGTATCCTGGAAAAGGAGGATTTTATTCATCCGCCGGCACAAAATCCGACAGCTGTTTTTCAATTTTTATCTGCGGGCTCAGCCTGCCAGCCAGTCATACATCTCCGCGTACTTCTTCGCTGAATTATCCCAGGAGAAGTCTGCCGCCATGGCCCGGTCCACAATCTTATTCCACTCACGCTTTCTGTCGTAATAGATGCGCTCCGCGTAACGGACTGTATTCATCATCTCATGGGCATTGTAATTGGTAAAGCTGAATCCTGTTCCGGTACTCTCATACTCATTGTAGGGCTGTACCGTATCCTTCAGTCCGCCAGTCTCGCGCACAATCGGAACGGTACCGTAGCGGAGGCTCATCAGCTGGCTCAAGCCGCAGGGCTCGAACAGAGACGGCATCAGGAAAGCATCGCAGGATCCGTAAATCTTATGGGACATGGCCTCGGAATAGAAAATGTTCGCCGATACCTTGCCCTGGTACTTCCACGCGAAATGACGGAACATGTTTTCATAACGCTCTTCACCGGTTCCCAGAACCACAATCTGAATCTCATCCTGGCACAGTTCATCCATCACATAGGCAATCAGATCGAAGCCTTTCTGGTCAGTCAGACGTGACACAATACCGATCATCATCTTCTTGGGATCTACGGTCAGACCCAGCTCCTCCTGGAGGGCTGTCTTATTTTTCACCTTTTCTTTCCGGAAGTTCACCGCATTGTAATTATGAGCCAGGAATTTATCGGTCTCCGGATTGTATTCATTATAATCAATACCGTTCACAATACCGCGCAGGGAATTGGAACGGGCGCGCAGCAGGCCGTCCAGATGCTCTCCGTAGTAAGGCATCTTGATCTCTTCCGCGTAGGTCTCGCTGACTGTAGTCACCGCATCCGCATACACGATGCCGCCTTTCAGATAGTTGGCATCGCCATAGGCCTCCAGCTTGTCAGGCGTAAAGTAGGAAGCATTCAGCCCCGTGATATCTTTTACAGTCTTCACATCCCAGATTCCCTGGAATTTCAGGTTATGAATAGTCATAACTGTCTTGATTCCCTGGAAAAACGGATTATTCTGGAAAGAATCATTCAAAAATACCGGAACGAGTCCTGTCTGCCAGTCATGGCAGTGAATTATGTCAGGACGGAAGTTCAGAGAGGGCAGTGCCGAAATAGCTGCCTTGGAGAAAAACGCAAACTTCTCAATGTCCTCATAAATATTTCCATAAGGCTTCGGTCCTGCGAAATAGTATTCATTGTCTATAAAATAGAACTTGATCCCCTCATACTCCATCTCCAGGACGCCCACATACTGGCTGCGCCAGGCCAGGTTCATATAAAAATGCGTCACATAATTCATCTTATCCCGCCATTCCTGCTTGATGCAGAGATACTTGGGAATCATGACACGAATATCATACTGCTCTTTATCAAAATATTTGGGCAGAGAACCCACCACATCCGCCAGACCTCCGGTTTTGATAAACGGGACCGCCTCTGAAGCAACAAATAATATCTTTTTCACTGCATTTCCTCCCTGTTTCAGTAAAATATCTGTATTTATTATAACTCATATGCAGTGCATTTAAAAGAAAAATTTGTGCAAAATCTACATTTTTACTCACCAGTTCAGCTATGTAACGGTCTGTATGACCGGACACGCCTTCACCTGTATTGAAATTCATGATACCTTTGCCTTATATTCCAGCCGTATACGGTCTGCTATCAGGGCGATAAACTCCGAATTGGTGGGCTTTCCCTTCCCATTACTTACCGTATAGCCAAAGAGCTCATCAATCGTATCCATTTTTCCGCGGCTCCAGGCCACCTCAATGGCATGCCGGATCGCACGCTCCACACGGCTCGGCGTGGTCTGATGGTTTTTCGCTATGGTAGGATACAGCACCTTGGTAATGGAATTCAGCATTTCCATATCCTCCACAGACATCATAATGGCATCCCGCAGATACTGGTACCCTTTGATATGGGCCGGAACACCGATTTCATGTATCATGTTTGTCACATCCGTCTCCAGATCCCTCTCTTCCGCAGGCATGCGCCGTTCTGCCGCCGCCCGCGCCGGCATCAGGATCTTTTCTCCCCGGTTCCGGATGCTGCGCAGTCTTCCCAGCAGCATCTCGTTATTGAAAGGTTTCATAATATAGTAATTTGCTCCCAGAGCAAACGCATCCTCTGTCACCGCTTCCTGTCCGATGGCAGAAAGCACAATAAAAGCCGGTACTTTTTTCAGGCTTGTGTCATTCTTAATCTTTTCCAAGACCCCCAGTCCATCCATCTTGGGCATAATCAGATCCAGAAGCACCACGTCCGGCGCGCTCTTGCGGATCATCTCTACTGCGTCTTCTCCGTTTCCTGCTGTTCCCACAATCTCCATATCGCTTTCCGTACGGATCAGTGCGTTCAGCATCTCCACAATTCTTTCATTGTCATCCGCAATTGCCACATTCAGTTTTTCCATAATACTAACCTCCCCAAAATTACATCTTTTCACACACTTTTTCCTCGTCCGGCCATGGCCGCGGGCCTTCTGCCCTCCATGGCCGGCACTTACTTATTATAGAAAAACTGGGTTTTTCTTTCAATTCCCTATCGTCCTCCTTTTTGGGACAGCACAGGACAGCTTTCGACAAATATCACTGGTTTTCAACATGCTCCAGCATATTTTCTATAAAAATACCGAAACCTTTTGCGGAATCCTGGACAAAAACGTGGGTGACCGCGCCAATGATTTTCCCATTCTGGAAAATAGGGCTTCCGCTCATTCCCTGAACAATTCCTCCTGTCAGCTCCAGGAGCTCCGGGTCGGTCACTTCCAGGACAATCCCCTTGTTCACATCCTCTTCATTTCTGTGTATCTCCACGATTTCCACCTGATAGTCTTTCAGCTCCCCGCTTACTGAGCTGCGGATCCAGGCCTCTCCCCTTTCAATCTCCTGTTTATAGCCGGCCTGAACCGGTTCCGCTTCCAGCTTTTCCTGAAGACGGGCGGCAGCGCTGCCGAAGATTCCCGCCTCTGTATTTTCCGCAATCGTTCCACAGATGAAGCTGTCCCGGTAACGGATAAGCCCCGACAATTCTCCCGGCGTTCCTGCTTCCCCCTTGTGTATGTTCACGATTGTGGTATCGTACAGGCGCCCTTCCGATGGCTCAAGCAGAATCCCCGTATCCACATCATTGATTCCGTGCCCCAGCGCTCCGAAACTTCCGTCTTCCGTCAGAAAGGTCAGGGTTCCGATTCCCTGGGTATTATCCCGGACCCAAATTCCCAGCTTATATTCTTCCTCTCCTGTCTGCACCGCGTCCAGCTTCACCTGGATTCTTTCTCCATCCCGGTCCAGCTCAAGCACTACCTGCTCCCCTTTGCAGGCGTTCACAGCTTCTATCAGCTCTTCCTTTTCTGATATTTCTTTTCCATTCACCGCCCGGATATAATCCCCACCCTGCACAATCCGCAGAGCAGGCTCATGGTTCAGGCCATCCAGGCCGGTCACCGCCCCGGTTCCAATGATCAGGACCCCCCTTGTCTCCAGATAAATCCCGATGGGAATTCCGCCCGGAATCACATAGACAGGATCCCGGACTTCCACCTGGGTTTCCTTCATGGGAATCAGCCCCAGATACTTATAGGAAATCGTATAGCTGCCGGAGGCAAAGGCATTTGCCGAAGCCTCTGCCATATCTGCTTTCACTTCCTCTGTAACCAGAAAACTTACCCGGTCCGGCCCCTGCTCTCCTTCTGTCTGAATATAGGAATCCGGTATCTGTTCCCGGATCTGTACGTAATTCAGAACGCCAAGCCCTATCAGGCACAAGACAAGGATTCCGGACAGGAAAAGGCGGTATTTTTTTCTGAGATCCATTCTTTCACATCCTCGCATCTGTGATGTCCCTGCTGCTCTGCGCCCCGGCTTTCAAAAGCTGCTTCTCCCCGGGCACAGATCAAAAAGGAGGATGCAAATTCATTTGCACCCTCCTTTAGTATGTGAAATATGATCTTCCGTAATCTGGCATATTCTGTCACCGGCTCTGTTTTCTGGCAAGAGCCAGGGTCCGCATTTCCTCCGCGTTTTTCCGTACAGCGTCTGTGATCTCCGCGCCTCCCAGAATACGCGCCAGCTCCTCAATGCTTTCATTCTCGCTTAGGCGGCGGATCTGTGTCCGGGTCTCGCCTTCCTCCACCTGTTTTTCGATCCGGTAATGGCTGTCCGCCATGGCCGCAATCTGGGCCAGATGGGTGATGCAGATAACCTGTCTGGTCCGTCCAATCAGCATCATTTTCTCTGATACCTTCTGAGCTGTCCTGCCGCTGATTCCCACGTCGATTTCGTCAAAAATCACTGTGTCAATCTCATCTCTGTCCGCAAGAACCGTCTTAATTGCCAGCATGATACGGGACAGCTCGCCTCCAGACGCTATTTTCATCAGAGGACGCAGGGGCTCGCCCGGATTGGTGGAAATCAGAAATTCCGCGGAATCTTTCCCCTGTGCTGTATACTCCGGCAGTTCCTCAAAGCTCATCTCAAATTCCACATTCAGGAAATTCAAATCTACCAGATGCTCCCGGATTTTTTCACAGAGCATTGCCGCGTACCGCTTTCGAATCTCTGTGGCCTTTCCGCAGATCTCCCTCAGCTCTTTTTCCGACTGCTCAAGCTTTTCTTCCAGCTCCTGCAGATATCTGTCATAGTTCTGAAGAGAAGCCAGCCGTTCCGACTGCTTTTCCTGATATGCCAGAATCTCCTCTATGGTATGCCCGTATCTGGATTTGAGATAATTCAGGAGATTCAGCCGCTCCTCCGCGTCAGAAAATTCTTTCTCGTCAAACTCCAGCGATGACAGATAGTCTGACATCTCCCGGTTGAAATCATTCAAAAGCCCGTCCACATCCGAAAGCAGGGAAGCCAGGGCGGAAAGCTCGGAATCATAGGAAAGAACACCCTGGAGCTCCCGAACAGCCCGGCCAATCACCGCTCCGGCGCCGGAATCCTCCTCATAGCCGGTCATACCGTAGACATTCCCCGCCGCCTCCAGAAGTCTCCGGGCGTTGGTCATTTTCCGGTAGCGGCGCTCCAGCTCCTCATCCTCTCCCGGAACAAGCTCCGCCTTTTCAATCTCGTTTGTCTCAAATTCCAGCAGAGAGACCTCGCGCAGCCGGCTTTCCTCATCCATCTGCGCTTCCTCAAGCTGTTTCTTCAGTTTCTTAAAATTTCCATAGGCCTCTGAAATTTTTTCCTTTACAGGGCCCAGCTCTTCCTTCGCAAACTCATCCAGAATCTCCAGATGCTTCTTTTTCTGAAGCAATGACTGATGCTCATGCTGTCCATGGACATCGATCAGCAGCGATGCCGCTTCCCGCAGCTGGCTTATGGTCACTGTCTCTCCGTTTATTTTATTTATGCTTCTTCCATCCGATATTTTTCTGGAAATAATTACCTGGTCATCCTCCGGCACCACTCCCAGCTCCAGAAGCTTTTCTCTCTGTTTTTCACGGTTTACAAGAAACACCAGCTCTGCCAGCCCATAATCCGCCCCCGGACGCACCATATCCCGTGATACTTTTCCTCCGAGAGCCAGGCTTACAGAACCGATGACAATGGATTTTCCCGCTCCCGTTTCTCCTGTCAGGATGTTGAGTCCTTCCGTAAAATCAATCTCGGCCTCCCGAATCAGAGCCAGATTTTTCACATGCAGATGTGTCAGCATATCCTCACCTCATCCCGCAGGCGCATAAATCATGCCGGAAACTAGCTGTTTCTTCCTGCACCGTTCAGCGCTCTGCGCAGCTTTTCCATTACCAGTATGGCGTCATCTGTGGAACGGACCGCGCAGAATACCGTGTCATCTCCCGCGATGCAGCCCACGATCTCCTGCCAGTTCAAAGCGTCCAGCGCCGCCGCCACGGCCATAGCCATACCTGCCACTGTCTTCACTACCAGAATATTCTGTGCCATATCCATGGACAGAAACCCTTCCCTGAGTATTCCGATATATTTATCTCCCATCTGGCCGCCGGGCCCCGGGACTACGCAGTACCGCTGCCGTCCGTCCACGGTCATTTTCGTCAGCTTCAGTTCCCTGATATCTCTGGAAACAGTGGCCTGGGTCACGCGGAACCCCGCCTCATTGAGCCGGCTGGCCAGCTCCTCCTGTGTCTCTATGGCATACTTTCCTATCAGCTCAATAATCTTTGCATGCCTTTCAAGCTTCATTCGTCTTTACCCTCCCACATGTTTTCAACAGCAGCCGGAAACATACTATGCCGCCTGCTTTTTCCGCTAATTTGCCCTCATCTTATTGCGCAGGACTTCCAGAAAACTGATCTTGCTGATCTTCAGAATCTTCACTGTCTTTTCGGATCTCTGAATATCCACATAATCTCCGGTTTCCACCGGAACCACCACATCGCCGTCAAAGGTGACGAAAGCCTGTTCAGATGGCTGCCTGCGTCCGGAACCGATATGAACAGTCACCACGTCATCTCCGGACAGCACAATGCTTCTGGCTGTCAGTGTATGGGGACAGACCGGCGTCACCACAATCATGGATGCCATGGGCGACACGATGGGGCCTCCGGCTGACAGGCTGTAACCCGTGGAACCTGTGGGGGTCGAAACAATAATGCCGTCAGCGGAATAACGGTTCAAGAATTCCCCGTTTACGCTGAGCTCATAGTCGATAATCCGCAGAGCGCCCTCCCGGTTTGCCACAATGTCATTCAGAGCAATATTGCTTTTTATCAGTTCACCGTTTTTCCTGTGGACGCTTCCCTCAAGAAGCATGCGGGACTCAATGGTATAATGATCGAGGATCAGACTGTCCAGAGCGTCCGGAACGCCTGACTTCTCGATTTCTGCCAGAAATCCCAGGGTCCCGAGATTAATCCCCAGAAGAGGGATCCTGCGGTTTACCGTATCTCTGGCCGCCTGAATCAGAGTACCGTCGCCTCCAAGCACCAGAATGCACTCCGTTCCCTGGGGAATCCAGGATTCATCCGTATATTTGAAATGACTGCCGTCCGGCGGCTCTCCCTTTCCCTGATACTCCCGGACAACGCATTCGCATCCCCTGGCCTTCAGGTAGCTGTGGATTTCCTCCGTCATTTTCAGCCCTTTGTCTTTTTCACTGTTTGTGATGATGTAAAATCGATTCATGTTATGTCGTCCTCTGATGTCTCAGGCAAGAGTCTGATGGGCTTCCTCTACGATCTGTTCCGGCTCCAGTCCTTCCGGGAGATGGGCCTGTACCTCCTCCCAGTCAGGCAGTTCTTCCGCCGCCTCTCTATCTGTCTTCTCAAGCCAGGCCAGATACTCAATATTTCCTTCCGGTCCCTTGATCGGAGAAAACTCCAGCGCCAGTATGTCAAAACCGATGGACCAGGCATAGGCCAGCACCTGCCGGATCACCTCCAGATGGGTGCTCTTTTCCCGGACTACGCCCTTCTTTCCGACCTTTTCCCTTCCTGCCTCAAACTGAGGCTTGATAAGCGCCACCACCTGTCCGTCAGGAGTCAGAAGCTCCCGTACCGGAAGAAGCACCTTCGTCAGGGAAATAAATGCCACATCGATGGAAGCGAAGGAGGGGGGCTCTTCAATCTGCTCCGGCAGAAGATAGCGGATATTGGTCTTTTCCATACAGACCACTCTCGGATCACTGCGGAGCTTCCAGTCCAGCTGGTTGGTGCCCACATCTACTGCGTAGACCTTAGCCGCTCCGTTCTGAAGCATGCAGTCCGTAAAGCCTCCTGTGGAGGAACCCACATCCATGCAGATTCTCCCTTCCAGCTTCAGATCAAAATGGGCCACCGCCTTCTCCAGCTTCAGTCCTCCGCGGCTTACATATTTCAGTTTCTGTCCGTGGATCTCGATGGGCGCGGCCTCGTCAAACATGGAGCCCGCCTTATCCTCCCGCTGTCCCTTTACAAAAACCTTTCCTTCCATAATCACTGCCTTGGCCTTTTCCCGCGATTCCGCCAGTCCCCGGCTCACAAGAAGCACATCCAGCCGCATTTTCATGGTTTTCTCTCCTTACATATGACCGACATATTCGGTAATAATTCTCTTGGCAATCAGTTCGGGATCCAGTCCCACTTCCTTGTACAGCAGATCCACATTTCCATGCTCCACGTACTCATCCGGCAGAGCCACATTCAAAATCTTCATGGGAAGCTCCCGATCAGACGCATATTCCAGCACATGATCCCCGAACCCGCCGGTCCGCACATTCTCCTCCATGGTCACTGCCAGCGTATGTGTCTTCGCCAAATCCTCCAGCAGTTCCTCGTCTATGGGCTTTACAAAACGCACATTGACAAGGGTACAGCTATAGCCTGTCTCCTTCAGGATATCTCTTACCTTTTCTGCCATCTTTACCATGCTTCCCACAGCCAGCAGGGCGATTTCGCCCTCTTCGTAAATGACTTCGCTCCGGCCCAGGGCCACAGGCGCGCGGAATTCCTGAAGACCATCGTAGGCCTCTCCCCGCGGATAACGCAGAGCAATGGGGCCGTCATAGGCCACCGCAAATTTCAGCATATCAGAAAGCTCCCATTTATTCTTCGGAGCCATGATTGTCATATTGGGAATGCTGGACAAATAGGAAAGATCGAAGATTCCCTGATGAGTCTCCCCGTCGCTTCCCACAAGTCCGGCCCTGTCAATGGCAAAAACCACATGCAGGTTCTGGATACAGACATCGTGGAGAATCTGGTCATAGGCCCTCTGAAGGAACGAGGAATAGACCGCCACCACCGGTTTCAGGCCTCCCGCCGCCAGTCCTGCCGCAAAGGTCACAGCATGCTGCTCAGCAATTCCCACATCAAAAAACCGATCCGGGAACATGTTTTTAAACCGCTTCAGTCCTGTCCCGTCCGGCATGGCGGCTGTGATCGCCACTACCTTCTCGTCTCTGTCTCCCATCTTGCGCATTACAGTAGAGAAAATGTCCGTATAATTGGCTTTTGTCCTCTTATGCTTCGGAAGCCCTGTCTCTATCACGAAGGGCTCCGCTCCATGAAAGCGGGAGGGATGGCGCTCCGCGGGAGCATATCCCTTTCCTTTCTTGGTACAGACATGAAGCAGAACCGCATGGCGGATCTTACGGGCGTCATTGAAGGCGCGGATCAGCTGATCGATATTGTGTCCGTCCACCGGCCCCAGGTAGGTGATTCCCATATTTTCAAAAAACATGCCCGGAATTACAAGCTGCTTCAGACCGCTCTTGGTCTTTTTCAGCTGGCGGACCAGTCCTTCTCCATATACAGGAATTTTTTCCAGTGTGCTCTGAAGGCCCTCCTTGAAATTATTATAACCCTCTGCCGAGCGGAGTCCGTTCAGATACTGGGAAATGCCGCCCACATTTTCCGCGATGGACATCTGATTGTCATTCAAGACAATGATAAAATTGCTTTTCAGCTGGGAAGCATTGTTGAGAGCCTCATAAGCCATGCCTCCGGTCAGGGCCCCGTCTCCGATCACAGAGATGACGCTGTAATTTCCGCCCACAAGCTCCCTTGCCTTAACCAGGCCGATCCCGGCCGAAATGGAAGTGGAGCTGTGTCCCGTATCAAAGCAGTCGCAGTCACTCTCCTTGCGCTTCGGGAAACCGCTCATGCCACCGTATTTCCGCAAATCATCAAAGCCTGCCTTCCGGCCAGTCAGAAGCTTGTGGGTATAGGACTGATGGCCCACATCCCACACTACCTTGTCCTGCGGAAAATCAAAGGCCAGATGCATGGCCATGGTCAGCTCCACCACGCCCAGGTTGGAAGCCAGATGCCCGCCGGTCACACTGATTTTCTCAATCAGAAAATCCCGGATCTCCTGGGCCAGCGGCTCCCATGCGCTCTTGTCCAGCTTTTTGATATCATTCACCTGATTGATTTGCTCCAGATACATGGTCTCACCCCTGTTCTATTTTTCTCTTGTAATCAGCATCTGAATCAGTTCCTCCAGGAACCTGTTCTCGTATTTCAGGGAACGGAGAGTCATAAGGGCTCTCTGGGAAATCTCCTCCACATCTTTCCGGGCTTTATCGAGCCCCTCCAGTGTCACATAGGTGGTCTTGTGGTTCTTGTCATCACTGTGAATGGGTTTTCCCAGCACCTCCAGCGTGCTGGTCACGTCCAGAATGTCGTCCTGAATCTGGAATGCCAGACCCACATCGGAAGCCACGTTTTCCACAGAAGCCAGCTCCTGGTCTGTGGCTCCCGCCAGCACTGCTCCGATCATCATGGAGGCTTCGATGAGGGCGCTGGTCTTCAGCCGGTAGATAAAATCCAGTTTCTCACGGGACAGAGGCTGCCCCTCAGATTCCACATCCACCACCTGGCCGCCTATCATGCCATAGATTCCGGCCTTGCGGGAAAGGATCTGGAAAGCCTTTGCCGTGCGCGGGCTGATCTCCATATGAAAAGCCTCAGAAGCTGTCTCGAAAGCCAGATTCAGAAGCGCATCGCCAGCCAGAATTCCCATAGCTTCTCCGTAAACTGCATGGGTCGTCTTTTTCCCCCGGCGGTATTCATCATTATCCATAGCCGGCAGATCGTCATGAACCAGGGAGTACGTATGAATCATTTCCATAGCCGCCATAAAAGGCTTCACCAGATCACCTTCGCCGCCGAACATCCGGAATGTCTCCTGCATCAGCATGGGACGGAGTCTTTTTCCCCCGGCCAGGACACTGTAATTGACCGCTTCCAGCACAGTTTTCTGAAATCCGGTCTCCTCCGGAAGGTATCCCTTGAGTATCTCTTCTATTTCCGCCGTCTTTTTCTGAAGCTCTTCCTTAAAATTCATCCAGTCCGCCCTCCTCATTCATTACCAGCATTTTTTTCTCTACCTTGTCCAGCTTATCGCTGCAGTATTTCAGGAGCTTTGTCCCTTCCGTATACACTTGAAAAGACTCCTCCAGTGACACATCCTTATCTGCCAGCCGCGCAAGCATCTCATCCAGCTGGGCAAACGCTTCTTCCAGCGTCTTTTCTTTTTTTTCCGCCATTTTCTATCCTCTCTTAAGCCCCATCCGGCTTTCTACCACCGCCGTATAGACACCGTCTGTCACATGAACCCGGATCTTCTCTCCTTCTTCCACTTGTCCAATCTCTGTCACCGCTCTGCCATCGGGTCCTTCTGTATAAGAATATCCCTGCTGCAGCTTGAGAAGCGGCGAAAGGCCGTAAAGACGCTCTGCCAGAAGAGCCAGGCGCCCTTTTCGGTCCGCCAGCTTGTCCTTCATGGCCTGGTCAAACCGGTTCCGCAGATCTGCCTCCCGCATCCGCCGTTCAAACAGAAGCTGCCTTGGGCTGGACTGGGAAAATCTCTTCTGCAGTTCCGCCAGTCTTCTGCGGTACTGCTCCAGCCTCCACTCAAAGGCCTGGGAAAGCCGTTTCTGATAAGCCTCCATCCGGTCAATAATCTCCCGGATGTCCGCCACCGCAAGCTCCGCTGCCGCAGAAGGGGTGGGAGCCCGCAGATCCGCCGCAAAATCCGCAATGGTCGTATCTGTCTCATGTCCCACTGCCGAGATAACCGGCGTCCGGCATTCAAAAATAGCTCTGGCCACCTTTTCCTCATTGAAGGCCCAGAGATCCTCGATGGAGCCGCCGCCCCTTCCCACAATCAGTACATCCAGATTCAGGGCATCCAGCGCTTCGATCCCCCGCACAATGCTGTCTGCCGCTCCTTCTCCCTGCACCTGGGCGGGATAAAGGATCAGCTGCACATAAGGATTTCTCCTGAGAGCAATATTCCGGATATCCTGAACCGCCGCCCCGGTGGGAGCTGTGACGATTCCAACTTTTTTCGCATAAAAGGGAATGGGCTGCTTGTACTCCTGTGCAAACATTCCCATTTCCTCCAATTCTCTCTTCAGCTTCTCATATGCCTCATAAAGACGGCCTGCTCCGTCCTGCAGAATCTCCTTTGCGTAAAGCTGGTAGCTTCCGCTCCGTTCATAGACGCTGACGCTGCCCAGCACAATCACCCGCTGTCCGTCTTTCATGGGAAACGAGAGCCCTTTTCTCCATCCGGCAAACATCACACAGGAAAGCGTCCCGCCTTCATCCTTCAGAGAAAAATATATATGTCCGGAGCTGTGATATTTACAGTTGGACACCTCTCCCTTTACATAAATCCGGTTCAGCATGAAATCCTGGGTAAACATGTTTTTAATATACGTGTTTACCTGAGATACTGTATAGACATTTTTCATTCTGCTGTCCCATTCTTTTCTGCTTCCGCCTCTTCCATCTTTCCGACTTTTCCGAGCACTCCGTTTACAAAAGAAGGCGCGCCGTCTCCGCCGAATTTTTTCGACAGCTCCACAGCCTCATTGACCGCCACTCCCACCGGCACATTCGCGTCAAATTCCATCTCATAGACAGCAAGCCTGAGAATCGTAAGCTCCGCCTTTCCCATCCGGGAAAGCTTCCACCCTTCTGCCGCCTCTCCCAGAATCTGATCGATCTGTGGAAGCTTCTCCATGATTCTCTCATACTTTTTCTCTATATAGGACTGATCCTCCGCAGCCAGCTGGGGAAGATCTTCAAAAAACAGCTTCATCTGTTCCGGCATCTCGTCCCGATCATTAAATTCCACCCGGAACAGCAGTTCAAATATATGTTCTCTCAACTCTCGTCTTTTCATCTTTTTCCGTCCTGATTCTCTATAATTTTGCAGGATGACAAAACGGGCAAGCCCGCATCGCTTTTCCTGCCTCTTTCTCAAGAGGTCTGCCGTGCAGCCTGCCCGCGCGCAAGAACCGCGCCGCTCTTTCACTTTGCAGTCCTTTTTATACCGTATCCATATTGACGTTGACAATGCGGATATTGACCATGGAAACTTCCAGACCTGTCATATTTTCAATAGCGCTCTTTACCCGGTCCTGCACTTTTTCGGATACCTTCATGATACTGTAGCCGTAATCAATATTCAGGGCGAGATCCACATCCACATTTCTGTCCGTCACCAGAACCTTAACGCCCTTGGACAGATTCTTCACGCCCAGCTTTCCGATCAGCTCTTTTGTGATATTTCCTGCCATGGAAGCCACACCTTCCACTTCCGTAGCCGCCAGTCCCGCAATGGTAGCCACGACCTCGTCAGCGATCTGAACCTCTCCCAGCTGTCCATCCGCATGTATCATATGAACGCCTCTTTTTTCTTCCTTCGACATTTTCCAAACCTCCTGCTGTTTAGGTAGTGTTCGTCCCTTTTTTCTCTGTCTCGCACAAAGAACACATTTTTTCTATTTTCCCATTTTACCATACTTTCAGAAAAATGGGAATACCCCAGTTGCCCCAGACATTACAGCACAGGCATTCGTTCACACCGACCTCCGCCTCATGGGGACTGCAGCCAAAATTATCGGCCAAATTCCGAGAGCTCCAGTCCGGGGTTCCGCTCCAGCGTCATGCCTACGCTCCAGGCGTTGACCCAGATCAGAAGCGGCCTTCCTTTCAGATCTTTAATCTTCTTCATATCCGAAGTGCCCTTCAGCTTATCCATATCGATATCCTCGTTTTCAATCCAGCGGATATGCTCATAGGGCAGGGGCTCCAGCTTGATCTCCACATTGTACTCATTCTTCAGCCGGTACACCAGCACGTCGAACTGCAGCACTCCTACGACGCCCACGATGATCTCTTCCATACCGGTGTTGAACTCCTGGAAAATCTGGATAGCGCCTTCCTGGGCGATCTGCTCGATGCCCTTCACAAACTGCTTTCTCTTCATGGTGTCTATCTGGCGCACTCTTGCAAAATGCTCCGGCGCAAATGTGGGAATTCCCTCGTAACGGATATTCTTTCCCGGCATGCACAGAGTATCCCCGATGGAAAAGATACCCGGGTCAAAGACTCCGATAATATCGCCGGCATAAGCTTCCTCCACAATCTTTCTATCCTGGGCCATAATCTGCTGGGGCTGAGACAGCCGCAGCTTTCTGCCGCCCTGCACGTGGAATACCTCCATGCCTGCCGTGAATTTTCCGGAGCAGATGCGCAGAAATGCGATTCTGTCTCTGTGTGCCTTGTTCATATTGGCCTGAATCTTAAACACAAAAGCAGAAAACTCTTCTTCCATGGGATCAATCAGCCCCTGATCCGACTGTCTCGGAAGGGGAGAAGTGGTCATCTTCAGGAAGTGGCGCAGGAAGGTCTCCACGCCGAAATTGGTCAGCGCCGAACCGAAGAACACCGGGGAAAGCTGTCCTTTGCTCACCATCTCCTGATCAAACTCCGCAGAGGCTCCGTCCAGAAGCTCGATATCGTCCAGGAGCTTCTCCTTCTGTCCCGGCACCAGAATCTTCTCAAGCTCCGGATCATCGATGGAAAGGTCCAACTCCTCTCCTTCCTTCGTTCCCTTTTCCGTATCAGAGAACAGAAGGACCTTCTTCTCGTTCCGGTCGTAGACTCCCTTGAACTCCTTGCCGGATCCCAGCGGCCAGTTGATGGGACAGGTGGCAATGCCTAGCTCATTTTCAATATCGTCCAGCAGCTCAAAAATATCCATGGCGTCCCGGTCCATCTTGTTGATAAAGGTAAAGATCGGAATGTGGCGCATGGCGCAGACCTTGAACAGCTTTCTGGTCTGGGGCTCCACGCCCTTGCTTCCGTCGATGACCATGACTGCCGAATCGGCTGCCATCAGGGTACGGTAGGTATCCTCCGAGAAATCCTGATGTCCCGGGGTATCCAGAATATTGATACAGTAATTGTCGTAATTAAACTGCAGTACCGAAGAAGTTACGGAGATACCTCTCTCCTTCTCTATCTCCATCCAGTCGGAGACCGCGTGCCGGGCCGTGGCCTTTCCCTTTACAGAGCCAGCCAGGTTGATGGCTCCTCCGTAAAGCAGGAACTTCTCTGTCAGCGTTGTCTTTCCCGCGTCAGGATGGGAAATGATCGCAAAGGTTCTTCTTTTTTCAATCTCTTTCACATAGTTCGCCATTTTTTCATTCATCCTCATCTCGTATACAAACTATTATCAGTATACACATTTTTCCGCCGTTTGCAAGGGCT
>CALWAV010000161.1 GCA_944375745.1 uncultured Merdimonas sp. | reverse complement strand
ATTCTGCGTCTTCTGCGTAAGGACGGACAGTATACAGAACTGGAAGCCAAGGTGCTGGATGTGGCTCTGGTGCTTCACGCAGAGCACGGCGGCGGAAACAATTCCACCTTTACGACCCATGTGGTATCCTCTACAGGTACGGATACCTACTCTGCTGTAGCGGCTTCCCTGGGTTCTCTGAAGGGACCCAAGCACGGCGGCGCGAATCTGAAGGTCCAGGAAATGTTCGCAGATATCAAAGAGCATGTGACAAACTGGAGGGATGAGACCCAGATTCAGACTTATCTGGAGAAAATTCTTCATAAGGAAGTCTTTGACCATGCGGGGCTGATTTATGGAATGGGCCATGCGGTATATACAGAGTCCGATCCCCGTGCGGTGGTTCTGAAAGAATATGCCAGAAGACTTTCGGAAGAAAAAGGTATGGAAGAAGAGTTTGATCTGTATGAGAGAGTGGAGCGGATCGCGGGTGAATGCCTGATGTCCGGCCGCAGGCTCTTAAAGCCGGTCTGCGCCAACGTGGACTTCTACAGCGGTTTTGTATACAGCATGCTGGATCTGCCGGATGAGTTGTTTACACCGATTTTTGCCATGTCCCGTATTTCGGGATGGAGCGCCCATCGTATTGAGGAGCTGGTGAACGCAGGAAAGATTATCCGTCCGGCTTACAAGTATGTGGGACATCACGTTCCCTATGTGGATCTGGAAGACAGAGAATAATAAAGAACATCGGCGGCGCGGCCGGGGCGGAAAAGCCCCGGCCGTTTTCTGGAATTTGGGAGAAGAGACCGGAACAGATAGCATAAATCCACGGGCTTTTGCATTACATGTTAGTAATTGCAGTAAGATAGAAGAGGGATTTTATGAGAAAAATTCTGGCCTTTCTGCTGATCCTGTCTTTAAGCCTGCCGTTCCCCGGGCTTCGGGCTCTGGCCTCCGACACGGGAGAAGAGACTGCAGAAGAGCAGATACCGGCTGCGGAAGATGCGCTCCAGGAAGCCGCAGAGGAAAAGAGTGCAGAGGATTCGCTGGGTATTACAGCTCCTTCGGCCATTTTGATGGAAGCGTCCACGGGGACGGTGGTGTTGGAGAAAAATCCTCACGAGAAGCTTCCGCCTGCCAGCGTCACGAAGATTATGACGCTGCTTCTGATTTTTGACGCTCTGTCCCAGGGGAAGATTCGGCTGGAGGATTCGGTGACTACTTCGGCTTATGCGGCGTCCATGGGAGGCTCCCAGGTATTTCTGGAGGAAGGGGAAACCCAGAGCGTGGATACCATGATCAAGTGCATTGCCGTAGCTTCCGCCAATGACGCGTCGGTGGCCATGGCAGAGCATATTGCCGGAACGGAGAGTCTGTTTGTGGATATGATGAACGAAAGAGCGAAGGAGCTGGGAATGAATGACACTCATTTTGTCAACTGCTGCGGGTTGGACACGGACGGCCATTTGACCTCGGCCTATGACATTGCCCTGATGTCCCGGGAGCTTATCACGAAATATCCCCAGATTCATACCTATTCCACCATCTGGATGGAAAATATCACCCACACCACAAAGCGGGGAACGGAAGAGTTTGGCCTGACCAATACCAATAAACTGATCCGCCAGTATCCCTATGCCACAGGTCTGAAGACTGGTTCCACCAGCAAAGCGAAATACTGTGTCTCTGCCACGGCAGAAAAAGATGGCATTGAGCTGATCGCTGTGATTATGGCGGCGCCGGACCCGGCAGGCCGGTTTGCGGACGCGACGGCGCTTCTGAATTACGGATATGCCAAATGCAGTCTCTATCAGGATTTGGAGGAACAGCCCCTTGTCACAGTTCCGGTACGGGGCGGAGTGCAGGAAGAGGTGGCGGGGGAGTACGATGGAACCTTTTCCTACCTGAGTACCACAGGAGAAGATTTGACATCCATAGAAAAGAAATGGTATGCGGTGGAAGAGCTTACGGCGCCTGTGGAGAAGGGACAGGAGATCGGAAAGCTGACTTATACACTGGACGGAAAAGAGATTGGAAACATCCCGATTCTGGCCGCGGACACGGTGGAAAAGGCGGGTTATGGACATTATCTGGTGCGGGCCCTTCAGTATCTGCTGCTGTGACAGAGGCCCGGACTGGAAAATATGGGGTGAAAAACGAGCGAAAAACGAGACAGGAGCTTCAGGGGAAGATTTGCATGGAAGCCCGGAATGTGATAAATTATAATATAACAGTCCGGACTTATTCTGAGCAGAAGAACAGTATCTGGGAGACAGCGCCATAGAAGCGGCGGATATCAGAACATGGATAGTCCGGAATTTTACAGGTTTAAAGGAGGATTACCATGAACTTTCTGATTTTGGATGTGGGAACTTCAAGCATGCGCGGCATTTTGTTCCGGGAAGATGGAACGATGCTTCATACAGTGCAGAAGGAGTATCAGGTTATTACACTGGAACATGGCTGGGTGGAGCAGGAACCGCTGGATTTTAAGAACAGCATGATTCAGATTGTAAAAGAGTCCGCTCAGTTTGCGGCTCAGGAGGAGGAGAGCATCGATGCAGTGGCCCTTACTTCCCAGCGTTCTTCCGTGATTCCGGTGGATCGGGAGGGAAATCATCTGGGAAATGCCCAGATGTGGCAGGATAAGCGGACCGTGCCCCTCTGCCAGGCTATGGAAGAGCATCACAGAGAGATTTTCGAGCTCTGCGGTTCCCGGGTCAACCCGGTATTTTCCGGCGCAAAGATGAAGTGGATGCGGCAGAACCAGCCGGATCTCTATGAAAAAGCTTATAAGCTGACCGTGATCCCGGATTACCTGGTATATCATATGACCGGAAATTTCTGCACGGATTATACATACGGAAGCCGCTCCCTTCTGATGAATCTGAAGACCTGTCAGTGGGATGAAAGACTTCTGGAGCTGTTTGAGGTAGATAAGGAGAAGCTCTGCGAGCTGAAGGCTCCGGGCAGCATCATGGGATATACCACAAAAGAATTTTCTGAGCTTACGGGCCTTAAGGAGGGCGTGCCGGTCATCAGCGCGGGCGGAGACCAGCAGTGCGGCATGCTGGGCCAAGGCGTGGTAAGACAGGGGCAGGTTTCCCTGACTCTGGGAACGGGCGGATTCCTTCTTACCACCTGTAAGGAGGTGCCGGAGAATCTGGACTGGGATGTGGTGTGCAACGCCTCTTCGGAAGCTGGTGCCTACATTCTGGAGGCCAGCATGCTGACCTGCACCTCTGCCATGGAGTGGTTTAAGCGGAACTTCTTCCGGGAAGAAACGGATTTTTACGGAAAACTCAATGACATCCTGACAGAGATTCCTGCCGGTTCCCACGGCTGTCTGGCTCTGCCCTATTTCCAGGGAAGATCGACGCCGGACTGGAACAGCGATGCCACGGCTCTGTTTTCCGGCATTACCCTGAACACTTCCAGAGAGGATATGCTGAAAGCGCTTCTTGAGAGTATCTGCATGGAAATCGGAAACAATATTGCCTCCTTTGAAAAGTATGTGCCTCTGGATAAGATCCTGATCAACGGCGGCCTGTCCAAGAGCGAAGCCTTTAACCGGATGCAGGCGGACATCTATGGAAAACCGGTGGTGCGTATGGACAACGCGGAAAGCACGGCGATCGGCGCTCTGATGGTGGCCTCTGTGACCATGGGCCAGTATGGAAATGTGGAGGAAGCTTTTGCCGGTATCCGCAAAAACGCGGGCGCGAAGGAGTACAAGGTGCATGAGCAGGTTCACGCGGTTTATAAAGAGCTGCGCGCTCAGATGAACGACCTTTACGACCGCATGAAGTAGCGCCTTTGCCTTGCAATCCCGGGAAAAGTATGGTACGCTATTCGCATGTCTGATTTTAGAATTTTTGAATATGAAGTAAATACGGCGAAACTGCCGGATGGAGCGGAAGGTCCGGTGTTCTGCATGCTGGCGGATCTGCATAACCAGAGCTACGGGGGACAGAATTCCCGTCTGGCGCGTGCGGTGCTGGCGCAGAAACCGGATGCGGTGCTTGTGGCAGGCGACCTTCTCACAGGCCGCCTGGGTGAGTCGTTCCTTCCGGCAGTATCTTTGCTGCGGCAGCTGCGCTCAGAAGGGCTGCCGGTTTATTATGGAAACGGAAATCACGAGTACCGGATACGCCTTCACCCGGAGATTTACGGAAGCATGTACACGGAGTATACAGAGGCTCTCCGGGAGATGGGAATCGTTCCTCTGGAAAACGAGAAGGCTGTCTTCCGGGCAAAAGGCCTTTCCATGGAGATCTACGGCTTTGAGCTGGAAGAATTTTATTATCAGAAATTCTGCTGGGCCAATTTTCAGGAAGAAGAGCTGGAACGAATCCTGGGGAAACCGGATGAGGAGCATTATAATATTCTGCTTGCCCATAATCCGGTATATTTTCATGCCTATGCGCAGTGGGGAGCCGATCTGACGGTTTCCGGCCATCTGCACGGAGGAATCATCCGGATTCCCGGCATTGGAGGTGTGATTACGCCTCAGGCAAGACTGTTTCCCAGATATGACGCAGGCCATTTCCGGTGGAAGGGACGGGATCTGGTGGTAAGCAGAGGCCTGGGCACCCATACCATCAATCTGCGTATTTTCAATCCGCCGGAGCTGTCTGTGATACGCCTGAAGGGAGAATGAACGGAGCATGAATGTGGGAATTCCTGTGAAGCTGCCTGCATTTGAAGGTCCTCTGGATCTTCTGCTGCATCTGATAGAGAGCAATAAAATCGATATTTATGATATTCCGATTGTGATGATTACCGATCAGTATATGGAATATATCCAGGCCATGGAGAAAAAGGATCTGAACGTGATGAGCGAGTTCCTTGTCATGGCCGCCACGCTGCTGGAAATCAAGGCAAAGATGCTGCTTCCTGCAGAGGTGGATGAGGAAGGCGAGGAGATCGACCCGAGGGCGGATCTGGTGGAACGGCTTCTGGAATACAAGCTTTACAAGTATATGGCGGCCCAGCTGAAGGAGCGGCAGAACCAGGCGGGCCAGTCCCTTTACCGGGAGGCGGATATTCCCAGGGAAGTGGCTTCCTATATCGAGCCGGTGGATCTGGACAAGCTGGTTGGGGATCTGACCCTTGCGAAGCTGGATGAAATCTTCCAGTCGGTACTGCGCCGATCTGCGGACAAAATTGACCCGGTACGAAGCGGGTTCGGCGAGATCGAGATGGAAGAGGTCAGCCTGGAGGAACGGATCTCCTATGTGGAAGAGACGGTGAAGACGAAGACCCGCACCAGCTTCCGAAAGCTGCTGGAGGGGAAAAAGCGCCGGGGAAAAATGCAGGTGATTGTGACTTTCCTGGCTGTGCTGGAACTGATGAAGACCGGAAAGCTGAAGGTCAAACAGGACGAGACCTTTGGAGAGATTTATATAGAGGCGGGAGATGCTCCCCCAGGGGAAAACGCGCAGGAACCAAAGGACAGCGGCTCAGGCGCGGGAAGATGAGGAATAGACGGTGGAAGAGAAGAGAACGGAAGCTGCCATACGGGCAGCTGTGGAGGCAATTTTATTTGCGGCGGGAGATTCGGTGGAAACCTCCCGGCTTGCCCAGGCGCTGGAGCTGGACACAAAAGAGATGGAGGATATCCTGCGGCGCATGGAGCTGCGCTATGAGGAGGAAGACCGGGGAATCCGCCTCATGGAGCTGGAGGATTCCTGGCAGCTGTGTACGAAAAAGGAGCATTATGAGGAACTGATCCGGGTGGTGAGGCAGCCGAAAAAATATGTGCTGACAGAGGTGCTTCTGGAGACGCTGTCCATTGTCGCCTACAAACAGCCGGTGACAAAGCTGGAGATTGAAAAAATCCGCGGGGTAAAAAGCGATCATGCGGTCAATAAGCTGGTGGAATACGGGCTGATTGAGGAAAAAGGCCGGCTGGACGCTCCGGGGCGCCCGATCCTGTTTGGCACCACCGAGGATTTCCTGCGGAGCTTCGGAGTCAGCTCCATTGAAGAGCTTCCCAAAGCGTCTCCGGAAAAAATGGAGGATATCCGGGAAGAAGTGGCAGAAGAAGTCGGAGAGAAATTTGGGCCGGAAGAGACGGCAGAGGCTGGAGATATGCCCGGGCCGGAAGAGGCGGCAGAGGCCGGAAGTGTGTCTGAGGCGGCAGAGCCAGAGGATACGGAAGAACAGGAATAAAATGGAAAACGAAGATGCAGTCAGGATGGAGATCCTGGCTGTTTTTTTGTTCCTGGCATGCTGGCTTCTGTGAGATGTTGATTTTTGTGTTGATTTTGTGATATTTATATTGACTTATGTTGATATGATGATATAATAAAACTAGAAATCAAGGAAAAATCAAACTGAAACACAAAAACAGCACTTATTTCGGGAGGGATCAGAGATGAATCTGGCAGAAGCAAAAGAGTATGCAAAGAAAAACATTCACAACCGGCCTCAGACCACAGGACGTCTGGCAGGAAAGATTGCGGTAGTCACGGGCGGCGCCCAGGGCTTCGGCCTGGGAATCGCGGCTGAGATGTACCGTGAGGGTGCCAGCGTGGTTCTGGCAGACCTTCATGACGCTCAGGCGCAGGAAGCGGCCAAAGGATTGGGAGAGCGTGCCATCGGGCTGAAAGTGGATGTATCTGACGCGGCTTCCATGGAAGCGATGATCTGCGCGGCAGTAGAGCATTTCGGCGGCATCGATATCTTTGTGTCGAATGCAGGCGTGCTGAAGGCAGGCAGCCTGGAAGACCTGACTCCGGAAGCCTTTACATTTGTCACAAAGGTGAACTACATAGGCTATTTTAACGCGGCGAAATACGCTTCTGCGATCATGAAAGCCCAGCATGAGGCAGATGAGAGCCTCTGGTTTGATATTATTCAGATTAATTCCAAATCCGGCCTGGAGGGTTCCAGAAACAACAGCGCTTATGCAGGCGGAAAATTCGGAGGCATCGGTCTGACCCAGAGCTTTGCGCTGGAGCTGGTGGGCTGGAATATCAAAGTAAATTCCATCTGCCCCGGCAATTTCTACGACGGTCCCCTCTGGTCTGATCCGGAGAAAGGACTGTTCGTGCAGTACCTGAATGCCGGAAAGGTGCCGGGAGCAAAGACTGTGCAGGACGTGAAGGACTACTATCTGTCCAAATCTCCGATTCACAGAGGATGTACGCCGAAGGATGTGGCAAAGGCTCTGTTCTATGCGGTAGAGCAGGAATTTGAGACAGGACAGGCGATTCCGGTGACCGGCGGACAGACCATGCTGAACTAGGAGGAGTTTATGGATAAATTTGTAGAACGGCAGGAAGTTCTGAAGCTTCTGAACGCGCCTGCTCCTGAAGAACGGCTTGCCAACCTGGCCATTCTCATCGGAGGCGAGAAGGAGCATCCTGAGGCAAAGCCCCAGTATGCCAACAATCATATCCATACCATTTATTCCTTTTCGCCTTATTCTCCCACGGCGGCTGTCTACTGTGCCAGAGATGAGGGCCTTCAGACAGCGGGAATCATGGATCATGACAGTATCGCGGGTGCTGTGGAATTCCGGAAGGCGGGAAAAATCGCGGGAATCGGCACCACCTGCGGCATGGAGTGCCGGGTAGATCTTTCCGCTACGCGCATGGCAGGCAGAAAGCTGAACAATCCGGATCAGGCAGGAATCTGTTATATGGCAGTCCACAGTATACCTGTATCGGGTTTTGCCAGAATGGATGAGGTCTTTGCGCCCTTAAGGGAAAAGAGAAATGAGCGCAACCGGAAGATGACAGAAAATATTAACCGGATTATGGAACCCTTTGGAATCACGCTGGATTTTGATGAGGATGTGATCCCCATCTCTCAGTATGAGCATGGCGGTTCCATCACCGAGCGCCATCTGATGTGCGCTCTGAGCCGGAAGATTCTGGACAGGGCAGGCAGTGAAGGATGCGCGGAATTTGTGGAGAAGAAGCTGGGAATCGCTTTGAATGAAAAGACAAGAGCGCGTCTCTCTGATCCGGAGAATCCCCATTTGATTTACGATCTGCTGGGTGTGATGAAGGCGGAACTGGTGGGAAAAATTTATGTGCCGGCTGCAGAAGAGTGCATGCCTTTTGCTGATTTGGTCAAGCTGGCAGATGAAGTGGGAGCGATTCTGTGCTATCCCTATCTGGGAGATGTGACAGATTCTGTTACCGGAGATAAGAAGGCTGCGAAGTTTGAAGATGATTTCCTGGAAGAGCTGTTCGAAATGCTGAAAGAGGAGGGCGTGCACGGCGTAACCTATATGCCGGCCCGCAATACCAGGGAACAGCTGACGCGGCTTCAGAAGCTGTGCCGGGAGTATGGCATGACAGAGATTTCCGGCGAGGATGTGAATTCTTCCCGGCAGAGCATGATCTGCCCCCAGCTTGCGGATCCCCAGTTCAGCCATTTGGTGGATGCGGCCTGGAAGCTTGTGGAACGGGAGAAAGAGTAGAATGTGAGATTCTGTCTTCCATATATGATAAGAAACAAAAAGAAACTCTGTTGTAAAACAAAAATAAAAGGAGAAGGATTATGAAAACAAAGGCACTGAGACTTTACGGCAAAGAGGATCTGCGGCTGGAGGAGTTTGAACTTCCGGAGCTGAAGGAGGATGAGATCTTGGCAAAGGTAGTATCTGACAGTATCTGCATGTCTTCCTATAAGGCAGCCATTCAGGGAGCGGATCATAAGCGTGTGCCCAATGATGTGGCGGAACATCCCACCATTATCGGACATGAATTCTGCGGCGAGCTGGTAAAGGTAGGCTCCAAATGGGCAGATGAGTTCAAGCCGGGAGAGAAATTCTCCATTCAGCCGGCTCTGAATTACAAGGGAAGCCTGGCAGCTCCGGGATACTCCTACCAGTATATCGGCGGTGATGCCACCTATGTGATTATTCCCAATGAGGTGATGGAGATGGGATGCCTGCTTCACTATTCAGGAGAAAGCTATTTCGGCGGTTCCCTGACAGAGCCTCTGTCCTGTGTGGCGGGAACCTTCCATGCCATGTACCATGCCACCAGAGGAAAATACGATCATGATATGGGAATCCGGGAAGGCGGAAAGATGGCTATCCTGGCAGGCGTGGGCCCCATGGGACTGGCGGCAATCGATTATATCATTCACTGTGACAGAAGACCCTCTCTTCTGGTTGTGACAGATATTGATGACGCGAGACTGGCCCGTGCCGAGAAGCTGCTTTCCCCGGCAGAAGCTGCTGAGAATGGTGTAAAGCTTGTTTACGCAAATACGGGCAAGGTGGAAAATGATCATGAGTTTATGATGAATTTCACGGATGGAACCGGCTATGATGATGTGCTGGTATTTGCCCCGGTAGCTTCTGTGGTAGAGCTGGCTGACAGCATTCTGGCCCAGGATGGCTGCCTGAACTTTTTCGCAGGTCCTTCCAATCCGGAATTTTCCGCAAAATTCAATTTCTATAATGTACATTATTCCGGAACGCATGTGGTTGGAACCTCCGGCGGAAATACGGACGATATGAAAGAATGCCTGCGTATGATCGGAGAGAAAAAGCTGGATCCGGCTATTCTGGTGACGCATATCGGCGGCCTTGACGTGGCGAGAGAGACCACGCTGAATCTGCCCCATGTTCCGGGCGGAAAGAAGCTTATTTACACCCATATTTCCCTGCCGCTGACCGCAATCGCAGATTTCGAGGAGAAAGGAAAGACAGATCCCATGTTTGCGAAGCTGGCAGAGCTGGTAGCGAAGACGAACGGCTTGTGGAATGCTGAGGCAGAAAAATATCTGCTTGAGAATGCTCCGGCGATTTGAACCCGGGCGGAAGAATAAGACAGAAAAAATAAGACAGAAAAAGACGCGGTCTGCGGAAAGCAGGCCGTGTCTTTTTGCGATACATAGAATTCTGGTTTCCGGGCATGCTATTGATACTATTTATCAATAATATGTCTTGAATGCAGGGGAATTCTATGGTAAGATAACACCATGAAAGTTAGATTTAACTAACTTCAAAAAAGAAGGATCCCTGGAGAGGATTCTTTTTAAAAATACATAGGTTAGTAAAAGCTAACTTATAGAGGAGCAGTTCATACAGTTTTTATAAAAAGAGAGGAAGGGCGCGTATGAGTATTGTGATTATCGGAGGACATGACCGAATGGTCCGCCAGTACCATGACATCTGCAAGGCTTACAAATGTAAGGCGAAGGTCTTTACCCAGATGACGGGAGATTTGAAGAAACAGATAGGAAAGCCGGATCTGTTTGTGTTGTTTACGAATACGGTATCCCATAAGATGGTAAAGTGCGCTCTGGACGAGGCCAGAAAAAACAATATCGAAGTTGTCCGCTGCCATACCAGCAGCCAGGCGGCTCTGGAAGAGATCCTGGGGAGCTACTGCTGATGGACGGCGCGCGGGAAAAGCTGGAAAGACTGCTTGCGAATCACTGCGCCCCTGTTCTGTGCAGAAAGAAGACGGCAAACCTGGTGGCGGCCGGACAGGAGCTTGCGGCGTATCTGCCCGAGGTGCTGGATGGCAGTGGGATCTCCTGGACAAAGCTCTGCAGCTGCAGAAAATACTGCCATCTCCTTTTTTACGACAGAGAGCGGCTGGAAAGCTATCTGAATCGGGAAGAGCACCGGAGATTTCTTAAGGCCTGCGGATATGGAGACAAAAAGCTTCCGGAACAGCTTCTTCTTTTGGCGCAGCGTTACGAAAAATATCAGAAAAAAGGCGGAGAATTTCCGCACGAAATCGGGCTTTTTCTGGAATATCCATTGGAAGATATCGAAGGTTTTATTCTGCATCAGGGAAAGGATGCCCTGGAATGCGGATACTGGAAAGTGTATGGAAATGTAGAAAGGGCGCGGGAAATATTCCGGCTCTATGACAGCCTCCGCCAGACCCTGACTGCTCTGGTAGCAGCAGGATTCAGCCTGAAGGAGAGCGCCGCGGAAGCGGCCGGATGATATGATTTATATGATTTACGCTGGAAAGCCTCAAGGCTTTTTATAAAGAAAAGACATATTAAAACATGAAAAAAGAATGCAGGAGGAAAGAAATGAAAGTAGTATATTGGAGCAGCACAGGAAATACAGAAAGAATGGCTCAGATGCTGGGCGAGGAAATCGAAAAGCTGGGCGGCAGCGCAGAGGTGAAAGAGGTTTCTGCCGTATCTCCTTCCGAATTGGAGAATGAGACGGTATTCGCTCTCGGATGCTCTGCCATGGGAGACGAAGAGCTGGATGAGGGAGAAATGGAGCCCTTTGTACAGGAGGTAGAAAAATTTGCTTCCGGAAAGAAAATCGGACTTTTCGGTTCCTATGACTGGGGCGATGGAGAGTGGATGCGCAGATGGGAAGCCCGCATGAAGGAAGCGGGAGCCGACGTGGCCGGAACTGTCATTGCCAATAATGAACCGGGAGATGAGGATCAGGAAAATCTGGCCGGACTGGCCAAGGTACTCTGCGGCTGAGCCGGAGATCTGTGAGCGTCCGAATTTTTTGTTAGTATTAACAAATTAGTTATTGACAACTTTGGTAAAAAGTGCTTTAATACTTATTGGAAATGATAGTTATTCTCAAATGCTTAAGAGGAGAAAGGATGGAGAGACTGATGGCACTGGCAATGATGGAAGTTGGAGAAACGAGGACGATTCAGGAATTCCATGGAAAGGAAGAGACGAAAAGACATCTTCAGGATCTCGGCTTTGTGAAAGGGGAAAAGGTGCAGGTAGTGGGCGAAAATCCCAGCGGCATGATTCTCCTTGTGAAGGGCGTGAGAATCGCTCTGAACAGAGGGCTGGCTTCTCAGATTATGGTGGCATAGGTCTTCTGGCATTGAGAAACGGAAAGAGAGGGTAAGGGAAGGAATGACACTGAAAGAAATGAAACCGGGTCAGTCCGGCAAGGTGGTATCCATCGGTGAGAGCGGCCAGTTAAAGCGCAGAATCATGGATATGGGAATCACTCCCGGCGTCGAGGTCAAGGTGATCAAGGTAGCGCCGCTTGGGGATCCGGTGGAAATCAATGTGCGCGGCTACGAGCTCAGTCTCCGCAAAGAGGAAGCGGCGCGTATCGAAGTGCAGTAAGCAAAAAAGAATGAAAAGCAATGCAGGGTTAAGGCAGGCTTAACCCATAATTTTACGCATGACGTTAGCTTAAACTAATTATTGTAAACTAACCGTGCGGAACGAGTGGAGGAAGACAAAGATGTCATATGTAATTGCGCTGGCGGGTAATCCCAACTGCGGAAAAACAACATTATTCAACGACCTGACAGGTTCCAGGCAGCGTGTCGGAAACTGGCCGGGCGTAACGGTTGACAAAAAAGAGGGTACATATAAGAAGAATAAAGAAATCAACATCATGGACCTTCCGGGAACCTATTCCCTGTCCCCGTACTCTGCCGAGGAGATTATCGCCAGAGATTATATTGTTATGGAGAAGCCGGATGCGGTCATCGACATTGTGGATGCCACCAGCATCGAGCGTAACCTGTATCTGACTCTTCAGATTCTGGAGACCGGCATTCCCACCGTCATTGCGCTGAACATGATGGATGAGGTAGAGGCCAGGGGAGACAAGATCAATGCGGAAAAGCTTTCCGAGATTCTTGGCGTTCCGGTGGTTCCGATTGTGGCCCGCAAGAGCAAAGGCGTTCCGGAGCTGATGGCTCAGGCTGTGGAAGTGGCCAAGGCGAAGAAAGAGCCCAAAAAGCTCCCGATTTTTGACGAAAAGCTGGAGGGAACTGTTGCAAAGATCAAGGAAGTTCTCGATGGGGCAGGCGAGGCAGACAGCGCATGGAAGGCTGTCAAGCTGCTGGAGAACGACGAGAAGGTGGGCGAGAAGGTTTCTGCAGAGCTGAAGAGCCAGGCAGAGAAAATTGTGGCTGATGCTTACGGCTCAGGTGCGGATCTGGAGTCCGTGGTAGCTGACCAGCGCTACAAATACATTTCCAAGGTTGTAAAAGACACTGTAAAGAAAGGAAAGACCGGCCATGTGGAGACTACCTCCGATAAGGTGGATAAGATCCTGACCAACCGGATTCTTGCCCTTCCGATCTTTGCGGTGGTGATGTATCTTCTGTTTGCCTGCACGAACAGTGAGAACTTCCTGTTCCTTGGCATCAACAGCCCTGGTATCTGGCTGGCAGGCGTAGTGGAAACTGTATGGGGCTGGATTACCGGTCTGGTGGAAGGCCTGGTGGTCAATGCTTCTCCGTGGGTATACTCCCTTGTGATCGACGGCATCATGGGCGGTATCGGCGCCGTACTTGGCTTCCTGCCGCTGATCCTGGTTTTGTACGTACTGGTGTCCTTCCTGGAGGACTGCGGATATATGGCCCGTGTAGCCTTCGTGCTTGACCGTATCTTCCGTAAATTCGGTCTGTCCGGCCGTGCGTTCATCCCGCTGCTTCAGGGCTTCGGATGCTCCGTTCCGGCTGTCATGGCCACCCGTACCATGGAGTCCGAGAAGGACAGAAAGATTACGACGATCCTCTGCGGCTTTATGCCCTGCGGCGCGAAGCTGCCGATTTTCGCCCTGATTGTTTCCACACTGTTTGCAGGCAGCAATCAGACAGCAGTTACCTATTCTCTCTATGTATTCAGTATCGTGGTTGCGATTATCGTAGCTCTGTTGCTGAATAAGCTTGTGTACAAAGATGATACCTCCAACTTTATCATGGAGCTGCCCCAGTACCGTATCCCGACTGTAAAGACCATTGCTCTGCACGGATGGGAGAAAGTAAAGGCTTATGCACAGAAGGCCGGAACCGTAATCTTTGTTTCCACAATCCTGATCTGGTTCCTGTCCAACTTTAACATCGATTCCTTCAACGGAAAGAACGCGGCCGCCAATGAAGACGGAAGCGTTATGTGTGAGATGGACGACAGCTTTATGGCTTCTCTTGGAAATGTGATTGCGCCTATCTTTACGCCCCAGGGCTTTGCAGAGTGGAGGCCGGCCGCAGCTATCGTAACAGGCTGGATTGCAAAGGAAAACGTAGTTGTTACTTTCTCTCAGTTGTACAGCGAGGATGTCACGCCGGAATATCTGGAAGGCTTCTTCTCCCAGTACAGTCCGGAAGAGCTGGAGGAGCTGGGCTTCGAGGGTGGCGTCTATGACGCGGATGCGGCTCCGGATATTTATTCTGAAAGCGTCCTGATGGAAGGCGGAGACGAGAACGCCCTCCCGACTCTGCACGAGGATATTCCGACCAAATCCGCGGCTTATGCCTACATGGTATTCAACCTTCTGTGCATGCCCTGCTTCGCGGCAGTCGGCGCCATGAAGCGTGAGCTGAAGACCTGGAAGGAACTCGGAAAGGCAGTCGGCGTACAGATGCTGACCGCGTATGTGGTCTCCCTTCTGGTAAATGTAGTCGGCGGACTGTTTATGAACTAGGAAAAGTGTGATATAGTGGAAAAGCAGAAACAGTTTTTACAGGTCTGCGCATTTGCTGCACAGACCGTATGAAAATCTGCTGCCGGCAGGTATCCGGCCCCTTGCGAAGCAATTTTGATGGCCGGATACCTGTGACAGTTTATTAAACTGTCACAGGAAAGGAAAGTCAGAATATGAGTCAGGAGATGATCATCAGCCGCTTAAAGGAGCGGGGATTCCGAATCACGAAACAGAGAAGACTGATTATCAGCACCATATTGGAAAATGACTGTTCCTGCTGTAAGGAGATCTATTATCAGGTCCGGGAAAAGGACCAGTCGGTTGGAATTGCGACCGTGTACCGGATGATAAAGACCCTGGAAGAAGCAGGCGTCATAGACCGGAGAAATATGTACCGAATCGGAGATATCAGAGAGGAAGGTTAATATGACAGATATCATTGTAGTATTGCTTGTGGCGGTCGCGTTGTTTTTCTGCATCCGTTCTATCATCCGCAATAAGAAGCAGGGAGGTTCTTCCTGCGGCTGCGGCTGCGCGGGCTGCAGCGGATGCGGCACTTCCTGCGGCTGCGGGGACAGCGGGCTGAAGACCCATCATTAAACCGGCCGAAAAAAGAATAAAAATGTGCAGAACAGGGGCTGCCGTATCCATGGGAAGACATGGAGCGGCAGCCCCTGCGGTTTCATTGATTTCTTTTTTAATATCTTCTGGCAATACAGATAGTTCTATGATTCTCCGGTCCGCTTTCTGACCAGTTCAATGGCTTCCTTGCCGGTCATATGCTCCACGGTCATCTCCAGCATGCACAGCGGCTTCCATTCCCGGCGGATGGCTTCTTCCCGGTCTGCGGCGCTGTCGTCAGGGGCATACCTAAGAGCCAGCTTTTCGATGGCAGCCCGTTTTTCCTGATCGTCCTCCAGAATCCGGATTTGCCCGAAGGCGATGACGCTGCGGAAATAGGTGGTATATTCCTCAGGAACGATCTGGTCCTGATCGATGACACAGAAGGAAGCTTTGGGATTTCTTCTGACAGCGTCCAGCTTGTGGCCGCTTTTGGCGCAGTGAAAGTACAGCTTTCCGTCTTCATATACATAACTGATGGGTACTCCATAGGGGTAACCGTCATCTCCTGTCAGCGAAAGCACGCCGGATGTTCCTTTTTTCAGCACGGCCTCTGCATCTGCCTGGGGCAGTTCCTGCTTTTTTCTTCTCATTTCCCGAAACATAACTATTTGATACCTCCCAGAGTTCAATATGTTTGTTTTTTTATGGGCTGATTATAAAAAAGAACTTTCAGAAAGTCAATAGAGAGGCTTTCCTTTAAGGAGCGAACAGAATAAACTTCAGGTTTATACATTAATGACATATTTGTGATTCCGTCCAGCTGCCAAAAAGGTTAAGATATCATACAGATGAAAAGAAAAAAATCCGGAGGAGAGATAAAAATGAAAAAAGCAGTAGTAGTTTATTATTCCTGGTCAAACGGCAGCACGAAGAGGATTGCCGAGGAGCTTGGAAAGGGAATCGGCGCGGAGGCAGTCCGCATCGATACGGTAAAGCCTTATGAGGGCAGCTATGATAAGGTGGTTTCCCAGGGACAGCAGGAAGTAAACCGGGGATATAAACCGCCGATTAAGCCCTTGGATGTGGATCTGTCTTCTTATGATGTGATTGCGGTGGGAACACCGACCTGGTGGTATACGATGGCGCCTGCGGTTCATACCTTCCTGGATGGGATGGATTTTTCGGGAAAGACGGTGATCCCATTTATGACAAACGGAGGCTGGCCTGGTCAAGTGCTCAAAGATATGAAAAAGGCCTGCCCGGGCGCTTCCTTTGCCTGCGAGATGGAAGTGCGCTTTGACTCCACAGGCGGAGATCAGATGGAAACGCCGGAGAATAAGGTCGCAGAGTGGATCAGGCAGGTGAAAGAGCTGCTGGAGAAATAAAATCCATCCGCACCAGTTTTTCTCCCGCTTCTATTTGTGCCTGCGCGGGAATAAAATAAAAGGAAATCAGGTACAGGTCGTGTTGAAGTGAGAAAATTATTCCGTATTCTGCTTATGACAGCTCTTACTTTATGTCTTTCCCTGCAGGCCTATGCCCAGACAGAGACGGACGCTCAGGAGACGCCTTCTGAGCTCCGCCAGCTATACGCCCAGTCCGCAGTCCTGATGGACGCGGATTCCGGGCGTATTCTGTTTGAAAAGAACGGATATGAAAAACGCCCTATGGCCAGCACCACCAAGATTATGACGCTGATCGTCACGCTGGAAAATGCCAATCTGGATGAGATTGTGACAGTATCAGAGTATGCGGCCGGCATGCCGGATGTGCAGCTTGGCATCCAGGCAGGCGAGCAGTATCGGCTGGAGGATCTGCTCTATTCCCTGATGCTGGAATCCCACAACGATTCTGCTGTGGCCATCGCGGAGCATGTGGGCGGTTCGGTGGAGGGCTTTGCGGCCATGATGAATGCCAAGGCAAGAGATATCGGCTGCTATGACACCTATTACATTACGCCCAACGGACTGGATGCGGAGGATGGGAACGGCGTCCATTCCACGACGGCGGCGGATCTGGCCCGTGTTATGCGCTATTGTATCTGCCAGTCCCCGAAGAAGGATGAGTTTTTGAAAATTACCCGGACCAATGCCTACAGTTTCGGGGATGTGGAGGGGCTCCGGAATTTTACCGTGGGAAATAAAAACGCCTTTCTGGGTATGATGGAGGGAGCCCTCTCGGGGAAAACAGGTTTTACGAATAATGCGGGCTACTGCTATGTGGGAGCGCTGGAGCGGGACGGCAGAACC
>CALWAV010000160.1 GCA_944375745.1 uncultured Merdimonas sp. | reverse complement strand
CCTTATTCCGGTACTTCTTCTTGTCCCTGTCCTCCATCAGCATCCTGTCATACCGCTCCAGGAACTCTTTTGTGAATTCTCTTCCGATTTGGCAGACCCATGCATAAATATTTTTCTCTAACTCCTTCAATGTTACTCCGTCTTCCTTTAACATTGAATCCATCATACAAACTCCTTATGTTTTTTCTGGACAATTAAACAATAAGACAAATCTGTATGATTGGGAAGAGGTTTCGATCTCTTCCCTTTATTTTTGCCAATGATAATTATACTCTAAGCCTTGCAAAAGCCCGAAAACTCCTGTACTATAGAAAAAGACAAACCACCTTCATCCGCAGAGACACCCATATCTTTGCCGGATGAGGGCTAAAGCTGTGCTCTTTGCCAGCTATCCGATAATTATTTCATGAAAGATCTATACGGAGGCATCTGCTTCGGCTTCTGCCATCTTACTGTATGGCAATACAAGGGCCAGCCACCCTGGTCTTTGCTACCTTACTGTATGGCAATACAAGGAGTTGGCCACCGTGGCTTCTGCCATCTTACTGTATGGCAATACAAGAGCCAGCCCTCCGGTTTCTGTCTTCTCAATGTACGGCCTCTTCGTGGACGCCTGTATGATTACGGCGGACTGTTTGTCCGTCCGGAAGCATACAGGCGTCCACGAAGGGACGAACATGAGAAACAGAAACCCGGAGGGCGTCCCTTGCGAAAGCCATACAAAAGAAACAGAAACTTGGAGGGCGTCCCTTGCAAAAGCCATACAAAAGACCCGGAAACCAAATGGCCTCCCTGAAGAGCCATCCATAAAAAATATAGAAGAAAGAAAAGGAGCACCACATGTACCTAATAGCAGGCCTGGGCAACCCCACCAGGCAGTACGAACACACCCGCCACAACATCGGCTTCGACGCCGTCACATATCTGGCGGATCACTATCATATAAGTATGAATACAAAGAAGTTTCAGGGAATCTGCGGAAGCGGATATATCGAAGGGCAGAAGGTGCTGCTCCTGATGCCGCAGACCTACATGAATCTGAGCGGACAGAGCGTCGGGGAGGCAGCGGCCTTCTATAAGCTGGACCCGGAGACAGAGGTCATCATCATCTATGACGATATTGCTCTGGAGCCGGGAAATATCCGCGTCCGCAAGAAAGGAAGCGCCGGCGGGCACAACGGAATCAAAAGCATCATTTCCCATCTGGGGACTCAGGAATTCCAGCGCATCCGCATCGGCGTGGGAGAGAAACCGAAAGAATACGATCTGGCGGATTATGTGCTGGGGCATTTTTCTCCGGAGGACAGGAAACTGGTAGAGGAAGCCTTCGTCCACGCGGCGGACGCCGTGCGCCTGATGGTGCAGGGAGAGACGGACGAGGCCATGAATCTGTATAACAGAAAACAGAAGCAGGTGTTAGAATGAAAGCCTTTCTGGAACCATTTCAGCAGCTGGGAGTATATGAGGAGATACAAAGCCGCCTGAAGAAAAATAGGGGCGTGCTGATGCTGACCGGCTGCGTGGACTCGCAGAAGGTCCACGCGGCCAGCTGTCTCTGGCAGGGATATCCCTGCCGGATGATTCTGACCTACAGTGAGCAGAAAGCCAGGGAAATCTATGAGGACTGCCGGTTCTTTGACCGGGAGGCCGTGCTGTATCAGGCTAAGGATTTCCTCTTTTTTCATGCGGATATTCAGGGAAATCTGCTGGTGCAGCAGAGAGTGCGCGCCCTGCAGGCCCTCCTGACGAAAAAGGAGGTCACGGTCATTACCACCTTCGACGGGCTGATGGACCGGCTGCGCCCGCTGGAGCAGGTAAAAAAGGAAATCCTGACCATAGGCCAGGACAGCATTGTGGAGATCGAGGCGCTCTCGAAGAAGCTGGTGAAGCTGGGCTATGAGAGAACGGGCCAGGTGGAGGCGCCGGGCCAGTTTGCGGTCCGGGGCGGAATCGTGGATATCTTTGCGCTGACGGAAGAGGTGCCCTGGCGGATTGAGTTCTGGGATGATGAGGTGGATTCCATCCGCAGTTTTGACCCGGAGAGCCAGCGGTCCATGGAAAATGTCAGTGAGATTGTGATTTATCCCGCGGCGGAGCTTGTGCCGGAAGAGAACCGGGAGGCAGTCAGCTTCCTGGAGTATTTTGATCCGGACCGGACCCTGTTTTTCCTGGATGAGCCTGCCAGGCTTCTGGAAAAGGGACAGACCGTGGAAAAGGAGTTCCGGGAGAGCATGGCCAACCGGGCGGAGCGGGGAGAGACTCTGCCGGAGGAGGCCCGCCTGCTGTATGGCACCGAAGAGATTGTGGTCCGGCTGAACCGGAAAAACTGTGTGGCTCTGTGCCTGCTGGAGCAGAAGACTCCCGAGTGGGAGATACAGGGCCGTTATCCCATAGAAGCCCGTTCCATCAATCCCTATAACAACAGCTTTGAGATGCTGGTGAAGGATTTGAAGCGCTGGAAACGGGAAAAATACGCGGTGATTCTCATGTGCGCTTCCGGGACCCGGGCGAAGAGGCTGGCGGCGGATCTTCAGGAGCAGGAGCTGAACAGCTTCTACTGCGAGGATCCGGACCGGGTGGTAAATCCCTCGGAGATTATGGTGGTGCACGGAAGCCTGCACAGAGGCTATGAGTACCCTCTGATTCGTTTTGCGGTTCTTTCCGAGACGGACATTTTCGGCCGGGAAAAGAAGAAGCGGAAAAAGAAAAAGGTCTATGAGGGGCAGAAGATTCAGAGCTTTTCCGAGCTGAAGCCCGGAGACTATGTGGTTCATGAAAACCATGGCCTTGGCATCTACCGGGGAATCGAAAAGGTAGAGGTCGACAAGGTCATGAAGGATTATATCAAGATCGAGTACGCAGGCGGAGGAAACCTCTATATTCTGGCCACTCAGCTGGAGATGATCCAGAAATACGCGGGCTCTGACGCAAAGAAGCCTAAGCTGAACCGGCTGGGCGGCAGTGAGTGGACCAGAACCAAATCGAGAGTCCGGGGGGCCGTCCAGGAGGTGGCCCATGATCTGGTGCAGCTTTACGCGGCCAGGCAGCAGAAGGCCGGCTACGTCTATGGGCCCGATACGGTGTGGCAGAAGGAATTTGAGGAGCTGTTCCCCTTTGAGGAGACAGCGGATCAGCAGCAGGCCATCGAGGCCACCAAGAAGGACATGGAGAGCACCAAGATCATGGACCGGCTCATCTGCGGGGACGTGGGCTACGGAAAGACGGAGATTGCCATCCGGGCAGCCTTCAAGGCGGTGCAGGAAAACAAGCAGGTAGTGTATCTGGTTCCCACCACAATTCTGGCCCAGCAGCATTACAATACCTTTGTGCAGCGGATGAAGGATTTTCCGGTGCGTGTGGACCTGCTGTGCCGGTTCCGGACCCCTGCGGAACAGAAAAAGACCATTACCGATCTGAAAAAGGGTCTGGTGGATATTGTAATTGGAACCCACCGGGTGTTGTCCTCGGATGTGCAGTTTAAGGATCTGGGCCTTCTGATTATCGATGAGGAGCAGCGGTTTGGCGTGGCCCATAAGGAAAAAATCAAGAAGCTCAAGGAAAATATCGATGTATTGACCCTGACGGCCACCCCCATTCCCAGAACGCTCCATATGAGCCTGATTGGAATCCGGGATATGAGCGTGCTGGAGGAAGCGCCCCAGGACCGCCTTCCCATTCAGACCTATGTGATGGAGTACGACAGTGAAATGGTCCGGGCGGCCATCAGCCGGGAGCTGGGCAGAGGCGGCCAGGTCTATTACGTCTACAACCGGGTGAACAATATTGCTGAGGTGACGGCTCAGATTGCGGCGCTGGTTCCGGAGGCAAATGTGGCCTTCGCCCACGGGCAGATGAAGGAGCATGAGCTGGAAAAAATCATGTATGATTTCATTGCCGGAGATATTGATGTGCTGGTGTCCACCACCATTATTGAGACGGGACTGGACATTTCCAATGTGAATACCATGATTATCCATGACGCGGACAACATGGGCCTGTCCCAGCTCTACCAGCTGAGGGGCCGTGTGGGGCGTTCCAGCCGGACGGCTTACGCCTTTCTCATGTATCGGAAGGATAAGATGCTCAAAGAGGTGGCGGAAAAGCGGCTGGGCGCCATCCGGGAGTTTACGGAGCTGGGAAGCGGCTTCAAGATCGCCATGCGGGATCTGGAGATCCGCGGAGCCGGCAATCTGCTGGGCGAGCAGCAGCATGGCCATATGCAGGCGGTAGGTTACGATCTGTACTGCAAGATGCTCAATGAGGCCGTGAAGGAAGAAAAGGGAACAGCTGTGCCGGAGGATGCCTTTGAAACCGTGGTGGATATGGAGCTTGACGCCTACATACCTGATACCTATATCCGCAGCGAAAGCCAGAAGCTGGATATCTATAAGCGGATTGCGGGCATTGAGTCCCGGGAGGAGTGCGAGGATATGCAGGATGAGCTTCTCGACCGGTTCGGAGATCTGCCCAAGGCTGTGCAGAATCTGCTGGCTGTGGCGGATCTGAAGGTGAAGGCCCACCATGCCTATGTGAAGGAACTGGTGGAGCGGCCCGATGAAATCCGTCTGATTCTTTATGAGAAGGCAAAGCTGAACCCGGCGGCCTTCCCTGCCTTTCTGGAAGGCTTCGGGGGCCGGATGAAATTTGCCACCGGAGAGAAACCGGCCTTTTACTACCGGAGACAGAAAAACAGCCGGGGAGAAGAGGCGGATACCATGAAGCTGATGGGAGAGATCCTGGAGAAAATGGAAGAACTGCTGGAGGAGAAAACGTGATGGGGAAGAAAAACAGATGGAAGCGGGCGGCCTGTCTGACAGCCGCCGCGCTGCTGGGGATAACCGGGGTTCTGTCCGGCTGCGGAAAAGGGCAGACGGACGGCGTGAAGGCAGAAGAGATCGTGGAAGAGGACGCGGTTCCTGTGGCGTATCTGGGAGAAGAGCCGGTCTATCTGGACGAAGCCGTGTTTTATACAAGAATGCTGCAGGAGCAGTGGGAGTATGCCTATTATCAGGATTTCGGAAGCGAAATGTGGCAGATGGAAGCCGGAGAGGATGGCCAGACCCTTGAAGAAGTGCTGAAAAATGACGTAATGTCTCTTCTGACAGAGCTTCATCTGCTCTGCAGCTACGCAGAGGAATATGGAGCGGAGCTGACGGATGAGGAGCGGGAAACTATTGCCGGACGGGCGGAAGATTTTATGGAAAGCAATACGCCGGCGGTGCTGGAGGCAGCCGGAGCGACCGCGGAACGGGTGGAACGCTATCTTTCGCGGAACGAGCTGGCAGCCAAAACCGCGGAGCTGATTCAGGAGGGTTATGATCCGGAGATCAGCGAAGAAGAGGCGGCAGTGGGCAAGCTGACTTACGCCTTGTTTTCCGTGACAGGCACCTATGACGGGGAGGGAAATTATACGCCTTTTACGGATGAGGAAAAAGAGGAAATCCGCCAGCAGGCAGAAGATTTCGCAGCCAGAGCCACAGAGCTTGGAGATATTACGGCGGCAGGGGAAGAAGCCTCCCATACGGTGATTGACGCCTATTTCAATGACAGTACAAACGGGGGAGCGCATCCGGATGTGGCAGAGGCAGTCCGCGGCATGGAGACGGGACAGGTGTCGGAGCCCATTGAGACAGAGGATGGCTGGTATATCGTACAGAGAGTGTCCGATTATGATGAGAGCGCCACACAGGATAACTTGGACTCTATGACAGAACAAGCGAAGGAAGCTTATCTGATGGATTTGGAGGCAGAATGGGAGCAGGAGACTCCTCTTGTGATTGAGGAAGAGGTCTGGAGCCAGGTTCGTCTGGACGAAATGCTGACAGAGTGACTGCTGCAGTTCACACGGCCCGATTTGTGAAAAATTGATTTCGGGACAAGAAAACCTTGCCCCTCAGGAAAAAAGCGTCTATAATAGACAAAAAATGATTTGCAGATAGGAAGGATTTACAGAAATGATGAAAAAGGGAATAGCTGTGCTGGCTTCCGCACTGATGCTGACAGCTGCCGTGAGCGGCTGCGGACAAAGCGAGGTCCTGGACGGAACCCAGACAGCAGCGACACTGGATGATACGACAAATATGACGCTGGGAGAGTTCAATCTGCTTCTCCGCTATCAGGAAGCTCAGACAGAGACCTATTACTCTTCTCTGTTTGGTTCCACAAATATTTATGCTCAGGATATGAGCGGGACAGGCACTATCTATGGTGAGACTGCAAAGGAGACTCTGCTGGATCAGTTTGAAGAGATGTATGTGCTGGAGGCAGAGGCGCCGAATTACGGGGTAGAGCTGACAGATGAGGAGAAGACAGCCATTACAGAGACTGCTTCCCAGTTCCTTTCCGACAATACAGATAAAGTAAAGGAAGCCATGGGAATCGATCAGGCATCGGTAGAGCGTGTTCTGACTCTGATGACCATACAGGAGAAAATGTATGACGCGCTGACCACGGATGTGGATACAGAGGTTTCTGATGAGGAAGCCGCCCAGAAGAGAATCGCCTATGTCTATATTTCCGCTTCAGGCACTGAGACGGACGAGGAGGGCAATATCATCGACCTGACAGATGAGCAGAAGGAAGAGATCCAGACAGAGCTTCAGGCCATCCTGGATGACGCGGCGGAAAGTGGCGATCTGAACGCTGCTGTGGACGCTGCCAATGAAAACAGAGACGAGGATGATCAGCTTTCCGTCAGCGAGATTACCTACGGCGCGGACAGCACCACTCCGGTACAGGAAGTGCGCGACGCGGCAGATCAGCTGCAGGACGGAGAGGTTTCCTCCGTGGTGGAGACAGAGACAGGCTACTATGGAATCCAGATGGTAAGCACCTTTGACGAGGAGGCTACAGAGGAAGAAAAGGACAACATCGTTCAGAACCGCCGGAATACACTTTACCAGGAGCAGTGTGCTGCCCTTGAGGAAGAGCATACCTTTACTCCGGTAGACAGCGTTCTGGATCAGTTGACCTTCGACCGGATTTATATGATGGAGACGAACGCTCAGTAAAAAGCGCGTAGAGAATAAAATAAACAGATGGATAAAGTAAACGGAGCGGCCGCCAGGACAGAGAAATCTGCCGGAGCGGCAGCTCTGTTTTTTTCGTGTGCCTGGCGGCGATTTTCTGATTTTCCCCGGTCCGCTGTGTTAAAAGGATATAAAAATTACAGAAAATATTGTATTTAAATGTATAAATACAGAAAATATGCTATAATAAACTATCTTTAAAATTTTATAAAACGGGGGGATTATAATGAAGAACGCACAGAGGAAAAAAGCAGCAGGGAAAGCGGCAGCAGCGGCGGCATACGTCATTCTGGCAGCGGCAGTTCTGTCTGGCTGCGGGGAGAATGTGACGGCAGAAAGCCTGATGCAGGACGCGGCGGAGAAAATGGCCGGCATAAATTCCATGACGGGTGTCTACGACATGGATATGGCCATGGAAATCAGTCAGTCCGGCGTATCCATGAATGTGGATACAAGTATGAATATGGATTTTGAGACCACTGTGGAGCCGTCAGCTCTGCATGGCACGGCCACAGTAGATGTGGGAATGCTGGGGCTCAGCATGGAGATGGAAATGTATACTATGATGGAGGGAGAGCAGGCCGTCAGCTATACCCGCATGGGTGATCGGTGGATGAAGCAGTCGGTGGATATGCCGGAGAGCGCTGCCTCTTCCAATATGGTCCTCGATCTGGATAATTTGTTCGGAGAAAATCCGGAGCTTACCCTTCAGGATGACACAGAGGAAAAGAACGGAGAAGAGGTCTATGTCATTACAGGAAGTGTCTCAGCCGAGGACCTGAATATGGATGAGTTCAATGAGATCATGGGCAGCGTGAACGGAGCCGGGCTGGAGGATCTGGGACTGGATCTGTCGGGCCTGCAGATGGATGTGACACTTACAGTCTATAAAGACAGCCATCTTCCTGCGTCACTGAGCATGAAGAGCAGCGGCGAGGGTGATGTCTTTACCATGGATGTGGAGGGAGTGGAAGCGGCTTTGACTTCCCTTTCCTATGATATGACCTTTGAGGAATATGATACGGTGGATGAGATTGTTCTTCCGGAGGAAGCGGAAGGCGCGGTGGATCTGAATGAGGCGGCAGCGATGCAGTCTGATCCGGCATACTTATATAAGTATGAAAATGCATATTAAGCCGCGGGAATAAGCTGACAGAGAGCAGCAGACATATGGAAAGCAGAGACAGCCGCCGGTTAGACGCAAACCGGCGGTTGCCATTCCTTTCCTGGGGTGCTATAATAGCATCAGCGGATTTATCTGAAAACTGAATAAGAAACAGCTGGTGCCGCAGGAGACTGCGGAGAATAGGGAAACAGGTGAAAGGCCTGTGCGATCTCGTCACTGTATGCAGGAGCATGCTGCCAATATGCCACTGAGTAATCGGGAAGGCGGCAGCGTGTGCCGGACTGCGAGCCAGGAGACCTGCCAGCTGTGGTACGGGGATGACAGATTCCAGATCACGAGGTTTGATTGTACCGAAATGCTCTTCCGGCTGGCAGTGGGCATGCACCTGCCGGTGGAAGGAAAATTCTTACAATCCAACTGCGTTTACGCGTTGGATTTTTGTTTTTTTCGTCCCTTTTTATTCACGCGGAGGCGGCGTCCGGATCCGGTTACGGCCGGACTGGGCAGCAGGCTTTCCCCGGCGTTAGAGAGGGCTTTTTTATGCCTGTTTCAGGCTGGTGCCGGAGATTCAGACAGTCCGTAAAATTACATTTTTTCAGGGAGGAAAAAACATGAAGAGAAAACTTGCAGCATTATTGTGCACAGCAGTCTTTACCTGTGCGGTACTGGCGGGATGTGGTTCCGGAACAGCAGACACCGCGGAGACAGACACTCAGGCAGTGGAAGAGACAGCAGACGGGGACACAGCAGGCGAAACAGCGGAAGGAGCAGAAAATGAGGCGGTTTCAGATCAGGAGGCAGCGGACAATGTGGCTGCTCTGATTGACGCCATCTATGTGCAGCAGCGGACGGATGAGACTGACACCCAGTGCGCTGCCGCCAAAGAGGCCTGGGACGCGCTGACGGACGCTCAGAAGGAGCTGGTATCCGGCGAGAACGCAGACCCGGATTATTTCGGAAGAGACACTGGCGACGCATCTCTGGATGATCCCCGCAATCAGGATGAGATCGGAGAAAATGAGCTTCTGGTGGTAAGTTTCGGCACTTCCTTCAACGACAGCCGCGTGGAGGCTATCAAGGCGGTAGAGGACGCCCTGCAGGAGGCTTATCCGGACTGGTCTGTGAGAAGAGCGTTTACGGCTCAGATAATAATCAACCACATCCAGGCCCGTGACGGCGAAGCCATCGACAACATGGAGCAGGCTTTGGAGCGGGCTGTGGCAAACGGCGTACAGAATCTGGTGATTCAGCCGACCCACCTGATGCACGGCGCAGAGTATGATGAGCTGGTGGACGCTGTGGAGGCATATCAGGATCAGTTTGCGTCCGTGGCCATCGCCGAGCCCCTTCTGGGCGAAGTTGGCTCAGATGCCACAGTGATCAATGAAGACAAGCAGGCTGTGGCGGAAGCGCTTACCGCAGAGGCCGTGTCGGAAGCCGGCTATACAAACGCGGAGGCAGCGGCAGAGGATGGAACCGCCTTTGTATTCCTGGGACACGGAACCTCCCATACCGCAAATGTATCCTACAGCCAGATGCAGACGCAGATGGCGGAGCTTGGCTATGATAATGTGTTCATCGGCACTGTAGAGGGAGAGCCGGAGGGTACAGACTGCGAATCCATCATCAGCGCCGTGTCGGAAGCCGGATATACAAAGGTGGTTCTCCGTCCGCTGATGGTAGTGGCAGGCGATCACGCGAACAATGACATGGCCGGAGAAGACGCAGATTCCTGGCTGAGTATGTTCACGGCCTCCGGAAACTTTGAGAGCGTAGAGACTCAGATCGAGGGACTGGGCCGGATCGAAGCTATTCAGGATATCTATGTAGCTCATACAGCGGTAGCCATGGGCGAGTAGTGATTTAACGAAAAAAAAGAAATGGAGAAAGAAATGAAAAGAAAAATAGCAGCAGTTCTGTGCATCGCTGTACTTGGCTGTACGATGCTGGCAGGCTGCGGTTCTGAAGCCTCAGAGCCGGCAGAGACAGCGGCCGAAGCATCAGAAGAGACAGCATCCGGGGATAATACATCAGAAGAGACAGAGCCGGAGACAGCTGCTTCAGAGGAGCCCGAAGAGGCTCCTCTGGAAGACGGCGTATATACGGCTGAATTTAATACAGACAGCAGCATGTTCCATGTAAGCGAGGCCTGTGACGGAAAGGGAACTCTGACGGTAGAGAACGGGCAGATGACAATACATATATCTCTGTCTTCTCAGAATATTGTAAATCTGTATCCGGGCCTGGCGGAAGACGCCCAGAAGGAAGGAGCCGTACTCCTGGAGCCCACACTGGACAGTGTAACCTACAGCGACGGTATCACGGAAGAAGTGTATGGCTTTGATATCCCGGTGCCTGCGCTGGATGAGGAATTTGACCTGGCGCTGGTGGGAACGAAGGGAACCTGGTACGACCACAAGGTCTCCGTGTCAAATCCGGAGCCGGCGGCCGCGGAGCAGACCGGGGAACAGGCAGAGTAAGAGGCTGAGGAATAGGCAAAGCAGCAGGAAATGAAAAGGCAGAGAGGCAGTGATGAGAGATGGAACATGAAAATGGAAAGAGTATTTTGCTGGAGAATGGGGAGTATACAGTGGAGGTAACGCTGGAGGGCGGCTCCGGAAGAGCGCAGGTCACCTCTCCCGCAGAGCTGATTGTGGAAAACGGGGAAGCTTACGCGCGGATTGAATGGAGCAGCTCCAGCTATGATTACATGAAGGTGGATGAGGAGATGTATCTGCCGGTCAATGAAGATGGAAATTCGGTGTTCGAGATCCCGGTTGCGGTTTTTGACGAGCCGGTGGAGGTCATTGCGGATACCACAGCCATGAGCAGGCCCCATGAAGTGGAGTACACTCTGACCTTTGATTCAGAATCTGTCTCTGCCGGAAACGGGGCAGGCATCATGGGCGGAGCCGGAATCTGGGCTGCCTGCGGGGCAGTGCTGATTCTGGCCGCGGCCGCCGCGTTTTGTCTTGCGAAGAGGAGAAAAAGGACATGAAAAAGAGACTGACAGCGGTGCTTCTTGCCGGGGCGCTGCTTCTCCTTGCTGCCTGCGGTTCTGCGGAAGGGGGAAACGGCGGGGAGAGGAATACGGACATCAGCGCAGAGCTTGTGTACGAAGACAGCATGGAACTGCTGTACGCGGAAAAATTTTCGGTGGACTATTATACGGACGGCTTTGCCCTTGTGACTATCAATGGCAGCGAACGGTATCTGGTGGTTCCGGAAGGCGAAAGCAGCCCGGAGGATCTGGCTGAGGATATTACTGTCTTGTATCAGCCGCTGGACCGGATCTATTTGGTGGCTTCCGCGGTGATGGATATGTTTCTTTCCATGGACGCCCTGGATGTAATCCGCTTTACGGGCACGAAGGCGGACAGCTGGTATCTGGAGGAGGCAAAGGAGGCCGTGGAGGCGGGAGATATTCTTTATGCGGGCAATTACTCTGCGCCGGACTATGAGCAGATTCTCGCTGAGGGCTGCGATCTGGCCATAGAAAACACGATGGTCTACCATACGCCGGAGGTCAAGGAGCAGCTGGAGAAATTCGGGATTCCCGTGCTGGTGGACTATTCCAGCTATGAAGCAGAGCCCCTGGGCAGAACGGAATGGGTGAAGCTGTACGGCCTTCTGGCGGGACGGGAAGAGGAGGCGGAAGAAGCCTTTGCCCGGCAGCAGGACGCCTTTGCGGCCATCGGGGACGCAGAAGATACCGGAAAGACTGTGGCCTTTTTCTATATAACCAGCAGCGGAGAGGTCAATGTGCGCAAGGCTTCCGATTATCTTCCGAAAATGATTGAACTGGCAGGGGGACATTACGTCTTTTCTGATCTGGGAGCTGAGGATGACACAGCGTCTGCCACGGTCAATATGCAGATGGAAGAGTTTTACGCAGGGGCCAAGGACGCTGATTATATTATTTATAACAGCACCATTGACGGGGAGCTTTCCTCTGTGGAAGATCTGTTTGGAAAAAGTGAGCTTCTGAAAAATTTCCGTGCGGTCCAGGAGGGCCATGTGTTCTGCACCACCAGAGATCTGTATCAGTCGTCCATGGAGCTGGGAACTATGATCGCGGATATTCATGGGATGCTGAATGGAGAGGAGGAAAGCCTGACTTATCTGTACAGGCTGGAATAGACGATGAAGAAAAAACGGTATACAGTGATTTTTCTGCTCCTGGCCGCGGCCGTGCTTGTGCTCTTGTGCGCCAGCGTCTGTATCGGCAGTGTAAATATTCCATTCAGCCAGGTATTAGATGTTTTCAGAGGCGGAAGGGAAGCGGATGTGTCAGCCGATATCGTGCTGCAGATCCGCCTTCCCCGGGCGCTGGCCGCCGCCATTCTGGGCGGCGGCCTGGCCCTTTCGGGTTATCTTCTGCAGACCTTCTTCCACAATCCCATTGCGGGACCTTTTATCCTCGGAATCTCTTCGGGAGCCAAGCTGATGGTGGCTCTGGTGATGGTCTTTTTTCTGGAACGGGCGCTGCGGGTCAGCTCTCTGGTGCTGATTCTGGCAGCCTTTACGGGAGCCATGATTTCCATGAGCTTTGTGCTTCTGATGTCGAAGGTGCTGAATCATATGTCCACGCTGATTGTCAGCGGCGTCATGATCGGCTACATCTGCACGGCTATTACAGACTTTGTGGTAACCTTTGCGGATGACTCGGATATCGTAAATCTGCACAACTGGTCACAGGGAAGCTTTTCCGGCATCAGCTGGAGCAATGTGGCGGTGATGACCGTGGTGATTTTTGTGACTGCTGCCTTTGTGTTTTTTATGTCGAAGCCCATCAGCGCCTACCAGCTGGGGGAAGCCTACGCTCAGAATATGGGTCTGAATATCAGGCTGTTCCGGGCGCTTCTGGTACTGTTATCCAGCCTGCTTTCTGCCTGTGTGACCGCATTTGCGGGACCGGTTTCTTTTGTGGGCATCGCGGTGCCCCAGATCGTAAAGAATCTGTTTGGGACAGCCCGGCCGATTCTGATGATTCCCGCCAGCTTTCTGGGAGGGGCTATTTTCTGTCTCTTCTGCGATCTGCTGGCCCGCACGCTGCTTTCTCCCACGGAACTGAGCATCAGCACCGTAACGGCAGTGTTCGGAGCTCCGGTCGTCATTGCGATTCTGCTGCGCAGCAAAAGGGAAGGAGGGTGAGAAACTGTGGAGGAATTCTGCTTTTATACAAAGGGCATGACAGTGGGCTATGGTGGCATGCCGCTGATCCGGGATATTGAGCTGAAGGTCAGGCGCGGGGAGATTCTGACCCTCATCGGGCCCAACGGCGCGGGAAAGACCACGATTTTGAAGAGCATCATCCGGCAGCTTTCCCTGGTTGGAGGCGCGGCCTATCTGGACGGGAAAAATATGAAGGACTTCAGCGGAAATGAGCTGGCCCGCCGGCTTTCCGTGGTCCTGACAGAACGGGTCCGGCCGGAGCTTATGACCTGTCAGGATGTGGTGGCTGCCGGACGGTATCCTTATACCGGCCGTTTCGGCGTACTCAGTGAGGAAGACAGAAAGATTGTGCGGGAATCCATGGATCTGGTCCATATCCGGGAGCTGGAGGACCGGGATTTCCGCCAGACCAGCGATGGACAGAAGCAGAGGGTTATGCTGGCCCGGGCCCTGTGCCAGCAGCCGGAGATTCTGGTTCTGGATGAGCCTACCTCTTTTCTGGATATCCGCTATAAGCTGGAGTTTCTTTCCGTGATTCAGAAAATGTCCAGAGAGAGAAAGCTGTCGGTTATCATGTCTCTTCATGAACTGGATCTGGCGGAGCGGATTTCAGACCGGATCGCCTGTGTGCGGGGAGACTGGATCGACCGCTTCGGCCCGCCGGAGGAGATTTTTTCCGGAGGCTATATCCGGGAGCTGTACGGGATGACATCGGGAAGCTACGATGAGCTCACCGGCAGTCTGGAGCTGGAAAAGACACCTGGCCCGCCGGAGGTCTTCGTGATTGCGGGCTGCGGCGCGGGGACGCCCCTCTTCCGCAGGCTCCAGAGGGAGGGCGTCCCCTTTGCCGCCGGTATTCTCTGGGAGAATGATCTGGATTATCCGGCGGCCAGAGCCCTGGCCGCCGGGCTGGTGTCAGAGAAGCCCTGCCGCCCGTTTTCAGAGGAAGCAGTGGACCGGGCTGAGAAGCTGATCGACAGCTGCCGGCAGGTAGTGTGCGCTCCCGGGCCGGAGATGATGGAAGGGGAGCTGGCCGGAGGACTGCGGGAACTGGTCCGGTACGCCCGGAGCCAGGGAAAATTCCAGGAAAAAAGTTAGCGTCGGTGTACCAAGGGACAATGCGTATTGCCCCTTGTACACCGACGCTAAGAAAAAGAGAAGAAAAACAGAAGAAAAACAGAAGAAAAATGGAAAATTTTCCGGGGCGGATCCTGGAAAGATTTACAGCCTCCTTATGTTAACTTTTTTGGCTGAAAAGGTTGAAAATACGGGGAAAGAATGCTATACTACTGTGGAAAACGACTGAGAAATTACCACAGTGTGTGGATTAATGTAAAGCCAGAAAGACAGGATGAGGAGTGAGAGAATGAAAGGAAAGAGAATGGGAGCGCTGCTGCTCTCGATGATTCTGACAGCGTCCCTGCTTGGCGGCTGCTCTACTGCCCAGGTCACGGAGGATATGATTCCGGCAGTGACTGATCTGCGTGCGGAGAAGACAGTGGCAAGCGCGGTCGGACTTGCTATGAATAAATCCTATATGGCAGAGCTGACCCGCCTGGACGGAGACAATACCCAGATGGCCGTGGTAGACGAGAAGGAGGTTCCTGTCGTCCTGAAGGCCACGTCCGTGGACAAGGATCTGAAGGTGAAGATCGTCAATGAGAGAAACGACAAGGTCATTACAGGAACGGCCTTCGAGGTGTCTGTGACGGATTCCGCCAATAAGACAAAAGAGTATACGGACAGCGATAAGGATGGAATCATTTATATCAGTTCCATGGAACCCGGAACATGTAAGATTTCCATGAAGTCTTCCGGCGGTTACGCGGCCGCTTCGGATATCACAGCGGAAGTGAAGGCTCATATCGAGTACACAGTCGTGGACATCACGGATGAGATTAAGAGCGAGAGCGAGATCAACGTGGCGAAGGAGGATTCCAATACCACTGGAAACGCTGACGCGGGCACCGCGCAGACTCTGAAGGATACCGTGGAGTACGTGGAGTCTTCCAAGACTGAGGTGACCGAGGAGGTCAAGACCCAGAAGAAGGATGCCTGGGGACAGCTGGTCTATTCCAAGCTGAAAAAGGATAAGTATGGAAATGACATGTACGCAAAGATCATTTCCGAGCCGGCCTCTGACCATGTGGACAGCAATGGAGACAATAAGTGCGACCGCTGCGGAGCGGATCTGACTCCCGCCCATACCCACACTTATGACCAGAAAGTGGTCACAAAGGAAGCTACCTGTACGGAATCCGGTACATATGAGATGCGCTGCGCTGCTGACGGCGCGGTAGGATCCACAGGTGAGATTCAGGCACTGGGCCATATTGATGACAATAATGACGGCGTCTGCGACCGCTGCAGCACTCAGCTGACTGAGACCAAGCCCCCTGCGGAGGGAGGAGACAGCGGCTCAGGAGAGAATAATACAGGAAATACAGGAGACGGACAGACCCCGTCTGAGACTCCCTCAGAAGGAGAAAATGGTGAGAGCGGCACAAATTCCCAGTCTGCGGATCCGGCAGCGAAGAGCACTGACGGGGCAGCGCCTACAGTCAGCGTGCGGACCCTCGGTCTGCAGCTTCTGAGAGCGGCTTCTTCTGAAGTGATTGTATATGACACCACCAGCGCTCCGGTATATGATACAAGCAGTGAGCCTGTCTATGATATCACTCAGCAGGTGACCGGATACAAGTATACCGGATGGCAGACTCTGGATGGAGCTACCTATTACTTTGACAAGGACGGCAATAAGGTGACCGGCACTCAGGTCATTCAGGGAATTCAGTATACCTTCAGTGATGAAGGCGTGCGTTCCGGCACCATCGGCATCGATGTGTCCAAGTATCAGAAGAACATCAACTGGCAGAAGGTAAAGAACGCGGGAATCAACTTTGTTATCATCCGCTGCGGATACCGCGGTTATGGTTCCGGCGTGCTGGTTCAGGATCCCATGTTTGCGTCCCATATCACAGGAGCCAAGGCGGCAGGACTGCGGGTAGGCATCTACTTCTTCAGTCAGGCTGTCACAGAGGCTGAAGCAGTGGAAGAGGCAAGTATGGCAGTGAAGCTGGCCAACCAGTACGGTATCAATATGCCTATCGCCATCGACAGTGAGTACGCCAATGGCGGAGCAGGACGTGCGGACGGCTTGTCCAAATCCGAGAGAACAAAGATTACCATCGCCTTCTGCAACACAGTCGCAAATGCAGGCTATAAGCCCATGGTATACGCAAGCAAGAACTGGTTCTCAGAGCATCTGAATGTGTCCCAGTTCCCCAGCAGCTATCGTATCTGGGTAGCGCATTATGCCACAACCTGCGGATATACCGGACGTTATGACATCTGGCAGAACACCTCCAAGGGCTCTGTGGACGGCGTAAGCGGTAATGTAGATATGAATATCAGCTCCATTTAAGGAAGGCTGTAAGAGAAGAAAGCGAATCGGGCGCCGCGTATGCGGCGCCCGGTATTTTTCCTTCGAAAGCCGGGTATTTTCGAAAATTTTACGGAAAAAAGCAAAACCGATTGACAAATTGGAAAAAATCGCTATACTAGAACCATGTTTTTTGGAACGAAGGCGTTTCACCTGAAGAGGGTGGAACGCCTTTTTTTGTCATATAGGGAGGCACGTTTATGATCAAGCTGGAGAATGTGAATAAATATTTTGGAGATTTGCATGTACTCAAAGATGTGAATCTGGAAGTAAAAGAGGGAGAGAAGCTGGTTATCATCGGACCTTCCGGTTCGGGAAAATCTACCACGGTGCGCTGCATGAATTTCCTGGAGGAGCCAACCAGCGGCCATGTGTACATAGATGGAAAAGAACTGACCCATAAAAATAAGACGCATCTTGTGAGGGAGACCACATCCATGGTGTTTCAGCAGTTTAATCTGTATCCTCATATGACTGTGCTGAAGAATCTGACGCTGGCGCCCACTAAGCTGCACCATAAGAGCAAAAAGGAAGCAGAGGAAATCGCTTACCACTATCTGGACGTGGTGGGACTGGTGGATAAGGCTCATGCCTATCCTTCCACTCTGTCAGGCGGACAGCAGCAGAGAATCGCCATAGCCAGAGCGCTCTGCGCCCAGACAAAAATCATTCTGTTTGATGAGCCCACATCGGCGCTGGACCCGGAGACAATTCAGGAAGTACTGGATGTCATGATCAAGCTGGCAAAGGAAAACATCACAATGGTGGTGGTTACCCATGAGATGGGCTTTGCCCGCCAGGTGGCGGACCGGGTGGTGTTCATGTCGGACGGACAGATCATCGAGGAAGGAACGCCGGAGCACTTCTTCCAGAATCCCGAGAATGAGCGCGTAAAGCAGTTCCTGGGCAAGATTATCCGATAAGTGATCCGTTAGGGCAGATCTTTGAATGCCCCTGCCGGAAGGCGGGCGTTTTGAGATAAATTCCAGATAAGAAGGAGGAAAACGTTATGAAAAAGAAGTTGGCAATCCTGCTGGCAGGAGTAATGGTATTTTCCATGCTGGCGGCCTGCGGCTCATCCAGCAGCGATACTGCGGCAGAGACTGAGGCCACAGCGGAGGAAACCACAGAGGAAGGAACAGAAGAAGCTGCGGAGGAGACTGCGGCTGCCGATACAGAATGGCCTGAGGATGTGCAGGCAATTATCGACAGAGGCGTGCTTCGTGTGGGAGTAAAGAGCGATGTCATCGGTTTCGGTTATCAGGATCCTCTTACCGGTGAATACAGCGGTATGGAGATTGATTTAGCTCAGATGATCGCGGACGCGCTGGGCGTAGACGTGGAATACACAACCGTTACGGCGGCTACCAGAGGAGAGCTTCTGGATTCCGGCGACCTGGACTGTGTACTGGCTACTTTCACGATTACCGATGAAAGAAGAGAGAGCTGGGACTTCTCAACTCCTTACTATACAGACGCGGTAACAGTTCTGGTGGAGGACTCCAGCGGAATTACTGATTTGAGCGGACTGGTTGACGCTACTGTAGGAGTATCCTCCAGTTCCACTTCCGCCCTGGCTCTGGTGCAGGCCATGATCGATCAGGGACTGATCAGCGGAGACAATTTCGATTCTGAGACCTTTGACGCTTCCACCTGGACAGACGGCATCAGCTTCCGCCAGTACAGCGATTATCCGGCCATTTCTACAGCTCTGAGCGCTGGTGAGGTAGACGCTTTCTGTGTGGACAGATCCATCCTGGCTGCTTACAGAACAGAGGGACGTTCCTATATTGAGGATTCCTTCTCTCCCCAGGAGTATGGCGTGACCACAAAGAAGGACTCCGGCTTCTCCGGTGTCTGCGATGAGCTGATTACCGGCTGGCTGGCAGACGGAACCATCGACAGCCTGATTTCAGAGTACGGACTGTAAGGAAAGCTTTTTGAAAGCCATCTGGAACCGGGTATGAAAACAGCGGATATCCCGGGGCCTGACGCCCTGGGATGCCGCCTGTTTTCCCGGTCTTTTTATCAAAGGGCAGGAAGGAAAAGGTTCCCGTTTTTTGATAAGGAGCAAAATAACAGCAGGGAGGAATTGTTATGGGAGGATTATTTTCAGCAGACGCGTGGGAAACGGTGTGGCGTTACCGGAGCACTTTCCTGCACGGACTTGGCAATACGGTGCAGCTTGCCATCTTTGCGCTGCTGCTTTCGCTTGTGCTCGGAATTCTGTTTGGACTGATGTCGTCCAGCGGGAAAAAGGCGCTTCGGGCTGTGGCGAGAGTCTATGTGGAATTTATTCAGAATACGCCGCTGCTGCTGCAGATGTGCTTTCTGTATTACGCGCTGGCCTTTTCCGGAAACAGCATCGGAATCCTGCGGACAGGAATGATTGCGCTGGGCGTATATCATGGGGCCTACATGTCGGAGGTTATCCGGGCAGGCATCCAGGCCATTCCCAAAGGACAGACAGAGGCGGCCCAGTCTCAGGGCTTCGGATACATCGGAAGAATGTACTATATCATTCTGCCTCAGAGCATTAAGATCATTCTGCCGCCCATGGTAAACCAGGTGGTGAATCTGATTAAGAATACCTCCTGTCTGTATATTGTGGGAGGCGCGGATCTGATTTCCGTCACCTACAGCTTTGTGACGGGAGCCAACACGGGCGGAGCCTACGCCCCGGCCTACATCGTCAGCGGAATTCTGTTCTTTATCGTATGCTTTCCGCTGTCTACGCTGGCCAGCGTCTGGGAGATTTCCCTGAAAAAGAGGGACGCCCAGGTAAATCGAGCCGCCGCAGCCGGCACTGCCGCCGGAGCGGAAGAAGGGATGGTGTAACGTATGGATACTCTGGAAGCGAGCCTGTCAATGCTGACAAACCAGGCAATTCTGTCCTATATCTTTAAAGGAGTGGCATTTACGCTTGTGATAGCCGTGACTGCCGTAATACTGGGACTCGTCATCGGGTCTGTGCTTGCCCTTGTCCGCAATTACTGCAATAAAGGGGCAAACCGGATTCTCAAATGGATTGCGACGGCTTATATCGAAATTTTCCGAAACACACCGCTGCTTCTGTGGATTTTTATCTGCATCGTATTCTGCCCGGTGCCGGAATTTCTGGCCCATCCCATGTTTGGCCTTTCCTCTGTGGAGACCACTCTTCTGTACAAGGCAGTGGTGGCGCTGGTGCTGTTCACCTCGTCAGTCATCGCCGAGATTGTCCGGGGCGGTCTGAATTCCGTGGCCCAGGGCCAGTTTGAGGCGGGACATTCCCAGGGATTCAGCACAGTGCAGATTATGATTTATATTGTGCTGCCTCAGGCGTACCGGAATATCATTCCCACCCTTTTAAGCCAGGTTATCACCACCATCAAGGACTCTTCCTACCTGGCAAACGTGGCGGTCATCGAGCTGATGGCCAGAATCGGCCAGATCATGAGCGCCGCAGGCCGGTACAACGGTCTTGGAACCACCAATGTATCGGATGTATTTGTGCTGTACGGCTTTGCCAGCCTCATTTATTTTATCATTAACTTTGCTCTGTCCTGTCTGGTGCGCTATATTCAGAAGCATAAGCTGAAAGCGCTGCCCGCAGGAGCATAAACGGTAAACGGGTACGGATGGCAGTACGTCAAATAATAAATCAGGAGGGGTGAAGATGAAGCCTTATGTGATTACCATTTCCCGGCAGTTCGGCAGTATGGGGCGTTCCATTGCCCAGGCCCTTTCCCGGGAGCTTCAGATTGATTTTTATGATCGTGATATTGTGGAGGAGACGGCCAAGCGGCTGGGCATGCCGGTGTCCGTGATCAGCGATACGGAGGAAAACTCAAAATCCATTTATTTTAAACGGCTGTATCCGCTGGGAATGGGAATCCCCAGCTTTAAGGATGAGGTATTTATGGTGCAGGAAAATATCATCCGGGATCTGGCGGATAAAGGATCCTGCATTATCGTGGGCCGCTGCGCGGAGAGCGTTCTGGCAGACAGAGAAAACCGCCTGAGCGTCTATATTTACGCCCCCTACAGCGCCAGATTTAAGAACTGTACGGAAAAGCTGGGCATGGACGAGGCCACAGCCAAAAAGATGATCCGCGAAGTGGACCGTTCCCGGGAGCTGTACCATAGACGCTACTGTCCGGAGTTCCGGGACGCTTTCACAGACCGGGATCTAATGATTGACAGCAGCCGGTTTGGCGTGGAAGGCACGGCGAAACTGCTGGCCCATATTGCCAGGACTATGTTTGGGGAACCGGAGGAGTAAGAGAGATACAAAAGTAATGTAATTCCCTTTTATTCCCGCGGGCAGTGAGCCAAGCGGATGCGCTTGCGCGTCCATTTGGCGAACGCCGCGAGGGTCAAATACCCCGATGCCTGCATCGTTTCTAGTTTGATGTCCCGCATGCTTGCATCGGGGTATTTGACTTAAGAACGGAAACGCCCTGTCAGAATTCAGATGATGCGGCCCAGGATAGAAGGCCGCATGCTGAGCTCTGAACAGGGCGTCTTTTGTCGTTACTGAGTACGTATATGTCTTTTCAGTCTCTCTGATAAGCGTAGGTCTTTCTGGCCACGCCCAGCTCTTCGTTGGCCGGAATCACATGAATCTTCACAGGGGAAACCTCCCTGGAGATCACCGTATTGCTGCCGTCACAGCTCCGGTTCTTTTCCGGATCCAGAAGAATTCCCATATGAGTAAGCTGTCCGCAGACTTTTTCCCGGATATCTGCTCCGTGCTCACCGATGCCCGCGGTGAACACCAGATGGTCCAGACCGCCCAGCTCTGCATAGTAGGAGCCGATATAGCGGACGATGCCGTTGCAGAAGACGTCGATGGCAAGCTGCGCACGCTCGTTTCCGGCTTGTGCGGCTTTCTGCACGTCCCGCAGATCGTTGCTGACGCCGGAGATGCCCAGAAGGCCTCCGTGCTTTGTGAGCCCGTCCAGCACTTCGTCCAGGCTCATGCCTTCCTTCTGAAGGAAGGGAACGATGAAGGGATCGATGTCGCCGCAGCGGTTGGACTGGATGATTCCCACCTGCAGGGAGATGCCGAAGCTGGTGTCTACGCTCTTTCCGTCATCGATAGCGCAGAGGGAACCGCTGCCGCCCAGATGGCAGGAGATGGCCTTTCCGGTGCTGCCGTACATTTCAGCCAGGGTCTCGGCCACATAGCTGTGGGAAGCGCCGTGGTAGCCCAGCTTTTCGATGCCGTAGGTCTCGTACCATTCATAGGGAATCCCGTAGATTCTGCGCTCCATGGGAATCGTCTGGTGGAAGGCCGTCTCGAAAGCGCCCACCAGCATGGCGTCGGGCGTCAGCTTCTGAAACTGGCGGATGGCTTCCAGGTAAGGCTTATTGTGGGCAGGAGCCACCACCATATAATCCTCCATGCCCTGGAGCACCTCAGGCGTCAGCTCATGGATACCGTAATGCCCTTTGGAAAGGACCGTCTTAAAGCCCACCCGCTCCAGCTCAGCCAGACTTCCCAGCACGCCGTGCTCTTTGCTTAAGATGTCGTCCAGGAAAAGCTGAATGCCTTCTGTGTAGGTGGGAACAGAGAGATTCTCTTTGAAAAGGCGGAAACCGCCCGGTTCGGAAAAATGATAGATGGCCCGCTGGGTGCCTACCCGTTCCACTTTGCCTTCTGCCAGCACGGTCTCTGCAGGCATGTCAAACAGCTTAAACTTCAGGGAGGTGCTCCCTGCGTTGCATACTAATAATTTCATCTAAGTCCTCCAATACATCTCAAAAAATGCCCGCCGGCAGCTGTCAGACAGTACCGGCGGCAGCAGTATTTACCAATATCAGTATATCAAAATCCCCGAGTATGTACAATACGAAAAGACAGGTACCGGAGGTTCAGGCATTCCCCGGAATCCCCAGACAGGCCTGGGCCATTACAAGGCCCGGGACGGAGAGGCCCAGGGCCAGCACCAGCGGAACTGTGGCAGGGAACAGAAGAAACTGAATGACCAGCAGAACAGACCAGATCACAAGGCCGGCCAGAGTCTGCTTCATGCGCTCCAGAGCGCGAAGAGCAGCAGTCCGGAGCAGAGAGAGGGCCGGTTCTTTGGTCTGTGTCTCCTTCCTTTCCGGAAGCAGGAAAAACAGGTGAAAGAAAATCCCAAGAAAAAAAATGAGGCCCAGCAGGGAGAGAGCCATAAAGGGCACCCAGAACCAGTTTTCCATGGCCAGTGAGCCGTACCAGGAAAGAGAAAATACCAGAAGGGCAGTCCCGGCCAGCAGAAGGATTCCCCAGGGAAGAGCGGAAAGAAAGCAGGATCGGAAGGCCGCAAAATACCGGGGGAGCACCGGCTCATCCCGCCTGCGTCTGCGGACCATATCGGACAGACAGGCGCATAAGGCCGCAAAAGAAGGGCCGAAGGTGAAAATGGGAACAGAGGTCAGCAGAAAAAAGAAATTGATCTGGACCAGCTCCCAGAGATTTTCATTTAACACGGAAAAGAAGCGGGCGGCTGCGCCCGGTGTGCGCTGTTTATCTGTCAAGGGAAATTCCTCCTTTGTACTTTGTATAAATTCAATATATAGAAATCTGCCGGGGTCTGCAAGCAGAAAATGAAACCGCCGCAGTTTCTGATGGAGCAGCAGCAAAAGTCTTCCATACAGGAATAGTCTTCTTATGCATAAATTTTTAGTGTAAAACTGCACAAAAATTGATTAAAAAGTTTTGCGGTTTTGACGAAATTGTCGTGAAATTGAAATTTACGCTTGCTTTTTTTGGAAAAAAGGACTATGATGGATACATAAGAACTGGAAACGTTTCCATGGAACGTTTCCAAAACGGGTTTCAGCCGCAAATTCCGGCGCATTTGCGCAGATGCTGCCGGAAGGAGCGGCACACATGGAGTTTGGCAAAACAGGAGGAAAACAGTATGAAAAAGAAACTTTTGGCCCTGACGCTTACAGGCGCTCTGGCGATGTCTCTGCTGGCAGGCTGCGGCGGTTCATCA
>CALWAV010000159.1 GCA_944375745.1 uncultured Merdimonas sp. | reverse complement strand
GCCCTCATACGCGGCGGGGAACGGAAGGAATTTCCGCCTCTGAAACTTCAGTCGGAGCTGAAACCTCAGTTTTCCAGAGAGGAATACGAACACATGGTGGAGCGGGCAAAGCAGTATATATATGAGGGAGATATCTTTCAGGTGGTGCTGTCCAATCCTGTCCGGGCGAAAGCAGAGGGAAGCCTGTTTGACACTTACCGGGTGTTGAGGGCCGGCAATCCTTCCCCGTATATGTTCTATTTTTCCAGCGATGATATTGAGATCGCCGGGGCTTCTCCGGAGACTCTGGTGAAACTGGAGGGGCAGACCTTAAGTACCTTTCCGCTGGCCGGCACCCGGCCCAGAGGCAGAAACCGGGAAGAAGATCTGCAGCTGGAACAGGATCTTCTGCAGGATGAAAAGGAACTGGCGGAGCACAATATGCTGGTGGATCTGGGGCGGAATGACCTTGGAAAAATCAGCCGGACCGGCTCGGTGAAGGTGGAAAAGTATCTGAGTGTGGAGCGGTTTTCTCATGTGATGCATCTTGGTTCTACAGTTACCGGGCAGATTCGGGAGGATAAGGACGTAGTGGACGCGGTAGACGCGGTGCTTCCGGCGGGAACCCTCTCCGGAGCGCCCAAATTCCGGGCCTGCCAGATCATCGGAGAGCTGGAGCGCTCCCGGAGAGGAATCTATGGAGGAGCCATCGGGTATCTGGATTTTGCGGGAAATCTGGATACCTGCATTGCCATCAGGCTGGTCTACCGGAAAAACGGAGAAATCTGCATCCGTTCCGGGGCAGGAATCGTGGCGGACAGTGAGCCCCAGAAGGAATTTGAGGAATGCCTGAACAAGGCAAAGGCCGTGGTACAGGCCATCAGACAGGCACAGGAGGGACTGGAATGATACTTCTGATTGATAACTATGACAGCTTTTCCTACAATCTCTATCAGCTGGCAGGCACTGTGGGGCCGGATATCCGGGTGCTGCGCAATGATGCCTGCACTTTGGAGGAAATCGAAGCCATGAAGCCGGAGGCCCTGCTTCTCTCGCCGGGGCCCGGAAAGCCGGCAGACGCAGGAATCTGTGTCCCGGCAGTCCGCTGGTTTGCGGGAAAGATTCCGATTCTGGGCGTGTGTCTGGGGCATCAGGCGGTCTGTGAGGCTTTCGGAGGAACCGTATCCTATGCGAAGGAGCTGATGCATGGCAAGCAGAGGCTGATCTATCCGGAAGGGGAAAGCTGCCTTTTCCGGGATATTCCCTCTCCCTTTCCGGCGGCCCGCTACCACTCGCTGGCAGCGCTTTCGGAGACACTGCCGGATACTCTGCGGGTGACAGCCCGGTCAGAGGATGGAGAGGTGATGGCAGTGGAACACAGAAAATACCCTGTATTCGGCGTTCAGTTTCATCCTGAGTCGATTATGACGCCGGACGGAGAGAAAATTATGAAAAATTTTATGGAGGCAGTGAGAAATGATTAAAGAGGCGATTTTAAAACTGGCAAAGAAGGAAGATTTAACTTATCAGGAAGCGGAAAAAGTTATGGATGAAATCATGAGCGGCGAAGCCACACCGGTACAGATGGCTTCCTATCTGACGGCTCTTTCCATGAAGGGTGAGACCATTGATGAGATTACGGCCTCTGCCGCGGGCATGCGCGCCCACTGCGTGAAGCTGCTCCACGATATGGATGTGCTGGAGATCGTGGGTACCGGCGGAGACGGATCGAACTCCTTTAATATTTCCACCACGGCGGCCATGGTGATTGCGGCAGGCGGAGTTCCTGTGGCGAAGCATGGAAACCGGGCAGCTTCTTCAAAAAGCGGAGCCGCGGATGTGCTGGAGGCCCTGGGCGTAAAGATTACACTTTCTCCGGAAAAGAGCGCGGAGCTTTTAAGGAAAATCAATATCTGTTTCCTGTTTGCCCAGAATTATCATATCGCCATGAAGTATGTGGCGCCCATCCGCAAGGAGCTGGGAATCCGCACGGTATTCAATATTCTCGGCCCCTTAAGCAATCCGGCAGGAGCCAATATGGAGCTCATGGGCGTCTTTGATGAGACGCTGGTGGCGCCTCTGGCACAGGTTATGATGAAGCTGGGAGTGAAGCGGGGCATGGTAGTCTATGGACAGGATAAGCTGGATGAAATCTCCATGTGCGCGCCCACTACGGTCTGCGAAATTCGGGACGGATGGTTTCAGTCCTATGAGCTGACGCCGGAGCAGTTCGGTTATGAACGCTGTGAAAAGGGAGAGCTTCAGGGAGGAATGCCGGAGGAAAACGCGGAAATCACCAGAAAAATCCTGGGCGGAACAGAGACAGGCGCGAAGCGGCAGGCGGTCTGCCTGAACGCCGGAGCGGCTCTGTATATCGCGGGAAAAGCGGAGACCATGGAAGAGGGCGTCCGGATGGCAGAGAAGCTGATAGACAGCGGAGCGGCCCTGGAGAAGCTTCGGCAGTTTATCCGGGAGAGCAATGAGGAGCAGGAATGAGGAACCGGAAATGAACATTTTAAATGAGATTGCGGGAAAGACCAGAGAGAGAATAGAAGAGGAAAAGCGGAGGCTGCCGCTTCCGGAATTGAAGGCCCGGATCCGGGAGAGGGAAGCAGAGCTCCGGGAAGGAGGCAGCCGGTCTGGAGAGCAGGGCAGACGGGAGAAGTTTTCCTTCCGGAAAGCCCTGGCATCCCCCGGCATGTCCTATATCTGCGAGGTGAAAAAGGCTTCCCCCTCCAAAGGGCTGATTGCGCCGGATTTCCAGTACCTGGAGACTGCCCGGGAATATGAGGCGGCCGGAGCCGCAGCCATTTCCTGCCTGACAGAGCCCTTCTATTTTCAGGGACAGGACAGCTATCTGAAGGAAATCGCGGAGACTGTGAAGATTCCTGTCCTGCGCAAGGATTTTACCGTAGATGAGTACATGGTGTATCAGGCGGGGCTCCTGGGCGCCTCCGCGGTGCTTCTGATCTGCGCGGTTCTGGACGATGGAGAGCTCCGGGCATACCGGGAGCTGGCAGAGGAGCTGGGAATGGATGCTCTGACAGAGGCCCACGATGAAAGAGAGCTGGAGCGGGCGCTGAAAGCCGGAGCCGGAATCATCGGCGTCAACAACCGGGATCTGCGGACCTTCCAGGTAGATATGGGAAACAGCATAAGACTCCGGGGTCTGGCCCCGGAAGAGACCTTGTTTGTGTCGGAAAGCGGAATCCGGAGCCCGGAGGATATCCGCATTCTGCGGGAAAACAGAGTGGATGCGGTACTGATAGGCGAGATCCTGATGCGCAGTCCCCATAAGCGGGCGATGCTGGAAGAGCTGAACGGCGGTCCCCTGTAAGAGGCAGAGCAGAACGGCGGACAGAAAGACTGGCAAAGAGACGGACGAAAGGACGGACAAAAGGAGAGCGTATGACAAGAATTAAGATCTGCGGCCTGGCAAGGCCCGAGGATATTGAGGCCGTAAATGAGGCCGGACCCGATTTTGCGGGCTTTGTGGTGGAAGTGCCGGGAAGCCGCCGGTCTGTAAGCCGGGAAAAACTGAAAGTACTGGCCGGCGGCCTGCGGAAGGAAATCAAAGGAGTGGGAGTCTTTGTGGACGCGCCGGAAGAGCTGGTCGCGGGTCTTCTCAATGAAGGAACGATTGCCCTGGCCCAGCTTCATGGCCGGGAGGATGAGGCGTACATCGGAAGGCTTCGAAAACTGACGGATAAGCCGCTGCTTCAGGCCGTTCCCATAAAGACAGAGCAGGATATGGAACGGGCCCTCAGAACTACAGCAGATTATCTCCTTCTGGATCAGGGAAAAGGGGGCACAGGCCAGGTCTTTGACTGGTCCCTGATCCGGGAGATCCGCCGGCCCTGGTTTTTGGCGGGAGGCATCGGAGAACAGAATCTGCGGCAGGCGGTTCTTCAGATCCGGCCCTGGGCGGTGGATTTGAGCAGCAGCCTGGAGACGGATGGACGAAAGGATCCGGAAAAGATCCGGCGGGTGATGGAGCTTATGAAGAAACTGAGGCAGGAAGTCAAGCAGGAACTTAAGCAGAGAGGAGCAGAGCAGTAACATGTCAAAAGGAAGATTTGGAATCCACGGCGGACAGTATATTCCGGAAACGCTGATGAACGCCGTGCTGGAACTGGAAGAGGCATACAATTATTATAAGGAGGACCCGGAATTTAACCGGGAGCTCACAGAGCTTTTAAACGATTACGCGGGCAGGCCTTCCCGGCTGTATTACGCCGGACGGATGACAGAGGATCTGGGCGGAGCGAAAATCTATTTGAAACGGGAGGATTTGAATCATACGGGAGCCCATAAAATCAACAATGTGCTGGGACAGGTTCTCCTGGCGAAGAAGATGGGAAAGACCCGTGTCATTGCGGAGACAGGCGCCGGACAGCATGGCGTGGCCACAGCCACGGCGGCGGCTCTGATGGGGATGGAATGTGAGGTCTTTATGGGAAAGGAAGACACTGAGCGCCAGGCTCTGAATGTCTATAAAATGCGTCTGCTGGGGGCAGAGGTCCACGCTGTGACCACTGGTACGGCGACCCTGAAGGATGCTGTGTCGGAGACCATGCGGGAATGGACCAGACGGATCTCTGACACCCACTACGTGCTGGGCTCTGTCATGGGTCCTCACCCGTTCCCTACGATTGTAAGGGATTTTCAGGCGGTCATCTCCCGGGAAATCAAGACTCAGCTGATGGAAAAGGAAGGACGGCTGCCGGACGCGGTGCTGGCCTGTGTGGGCGGAGGCTCCAATGCCATCGGAAGCTTTTATCATTTTATAGAAGACAGCCAGGTACGGCTGATCGGCTGTGAGGCTGCCGGAAGGGGAATCGATACCGCAGAGACCGCGGCCACCATTGCCACCGGCCGTCTGGGGATTTTCCATGGAATGAAGTCTTACTTCTGCCAGGATGAATATGGGCAGATTGCTCCGGTGTATTCTATTTCCGCCGGCCTGGATTATCCGGGCGTGGGACCGGAGCATGCGTATCTGTATGATACAGGACGGGCGGAGTATGTGGCTGTGACAGACGAGGAGGCAGTAGACGCCTTTGAATATCTGTCCAGGACAGAAGGCATTATTCCGGCCATTGAAAGTGCCCATGCCATAGCTTATGCCAGAAAGCTGGCTCCGTCCATGGGACGGGATCAGATTATTGTGGTCACAGTATCCGGCCGGGGAGACAAGGACTGCGCTGCCATCGCGCGTTACAGAGGGGAGGATATTCATGAATAGACGAATCGGAGAGGCATTTGCCCGCGGAAAAGCTTTTATTCCCTTTATCACCTGCGGAGATCCTTCGCTTGAAATCACAGAACAGCTGGTCTATGCCTGCCAGGAAGCAGGAGCCGATCTTATTGAGCTTGGGATTCCTTTCTCAGATCCCACGGCTGAGGGGCCGGTGATTCAGGCGGCCAATATGCGAGCTCTGTCCGGCGGCGTGACCACAGACCAGATCTTTGAGATGGTGGAACGCATCCGGACAAAGACAGAGATTCCGCTGGTGTTTATGACTTACGCCAATGTGGTCTTTTCCTACCACGAGGGCCTGAGCGGACAGAAGACGGATGCAGGCACGGAACGGTTTGTCGAAAGGGCTGCCCAGGCAGGAATCGACGGCCTGATTCTTCCGGATGTGCCTTTTGAAGAAAAAGAGGAATTTGCTTCTGTATGCCGGAAATACGGCCTGGATCTGATTTCGCTGATTGCGCCCACCTCGAAAGAGCGGATCGCCCGGATTGCCCGGGAGGCGGAGGGCTTCGTCTACTGCGTATCCTCCCTTGGAGTCACGGGAATGCGCTCGGAGATTACCACGGATATCGGCGGCATGGTGGAGTTGGTGAAGCGGGAAAAGAAGATTCCCTGCGCTGTGGGCTTTGGAATCTCCACGCCGGATCAGGCCAGGGAAATGGCTGCCAAATCGGACGGTGCCATCGTAGGCTCAGCCATTGTGAAGCTCTGTGAGACCTATGGCAGAGGCTGCGTACCGGAGGTGCGGGAGTATGTAAGGAGGATGAAAGAAGCGGTGCGGGAGGCACAGCAGGGGGAGCAGGGATAGAGGCAGCTGCCGGCACAGCTGGCGCATCCAGGAAACGCAGCAGCCGGCAGCTTGGAAATCTTAGGGATCTCTTATACTTCCTTATGCTTTCCTTAATTCTCGTCCGTCCGCTGGACAGAAAAGAGGATTAGTGCTATGATAGCGTCAGCGCGGGAAAAGCCAGGGCTTTTCCCGGCGCGGCGCTATTTTAATGAAAATGAAGTGAGAGGAATTATGATAAAGACGATCTTAAGGGCGGTTTTGAAGCCCCTTTCTTTTATCCCTGCGCTCCTGATGATGTATCTGATTTACAGCTTTTCCGCCCAGGATGGCACGGCCTCCGGAAATCTAAGCTATCAGGTCAGCGAAATTATCGTGGAGACCGCCAACGAAGCCTTTGAGCTGAACTGGACGCCGGAACAGGAGCAGTATTATATTGAGAGAATTCATTACCCGGTGCGGAAACTGGCCCATATGACAGAGTATTTTCTTCTGGCGGTCTCTGTCTCCTTCCCCCTCTATGTATACCGTGTGAGGGGAATCTGGCTTCTTCTGCTGGCAGGCACCATCTGTGTGGGTTTTGCCTGCCTGGACGAATATCATCAGTCCTTTGTGGCGGGAAGAACCCCTTCCAGGCGGGACGTAATGATTGACAGCATTGGAATCGCGGCAGGCGTCATACTGGTGCAGATTATCTGCTTTATCGGCCGGGTGACCATATTCCGGCCGCTGGCCAGAAAGAAAAAGAGGGCCTGAAAAGAGAGACAGACAGCTTAAAAAGGGAGGACAGCATGGAAGGAATACAGGAAGTATATGAAATGGTAGTAAAGGGCAAGACCAAAGCCGTGGAGCTGGCAGTCCAGGAAGCCCTGTCCGGCGGCAGCGCGCCTGCCACAATTCTGAATGATGGCATGATAAAGGCCATGGACGAGGTGGGCGCCCAGTTTAAGACAGGGGAAATCTTTGTGCCGGAGATGCTCATGTCTGCCCGTGCCATGAAAAAGGGCATAGAAGTACTGAAGCCTCACCTGGTAACGGGAGCCGTGGGAACGGCCGGAAAAGCGGTGATCGGCACCGTGGCCGGAGATCTGCACGACATCGGGAAAAACCTGGTAGCCATGATGCTGGAATCCGCCGGATTTGAGGTCATTGATCTGGGCGTGGACGTATCCAGAGAGAAATTCGCCAAAACCATAGAAAAGAATCCGGATGTCAATCTGGTCTGCTGTTCCGCTTTGCTTACCACTACACTCCGGGCGCTGCGGGACACAGTGGCTTATCTGAACCGGGCGTCTTTCCGGAAAAATATCAAAATCATGGTGGGCGGCGCGCCGGTGACCCAGGCTCTGGCCGATGAGATCGGCGCTGATGCCTATACGGAAGATGCCGCGGAATGCGCCCGGAGAGCCCGGGAGCTGGTGAAAGAGTAGGAGAAAAGAAAAATTATATATTTTGATATTTTTTGCTGGACAAACCCGAAATAATGTGATATTATATCTACTGCTGACGGCGAGTGCAGCAGCAGATACGGCGTGTGGCTCAGCTTGGTAGAGCGCTACGTTCGGGACGTAGAGGTCGCAGGTTCAAATCCTGTCACGCCGACTTTTGAAAAAAGAATCCTTAGAAGTAAGGATTCTTTTTTGTTGCAGGCAGAAATTGTCCGGCGGAAATCCGCCGGGAGAGAAGCAGAGAATTCAGGAAGAGAACTGCGGAAATAATAAAGAAGACAGCAGAGGAAACAGCAAAGGAGAGCAGATATGTCACGGAAAACAGCAGTCATAACAGGAGCGTCCAGAGGAATCGGCCTGGCGGCGGCCAGAAGGCTGGCGGCAGCGGGCTGGCAGGTGTTCAGCCTTTCCCGGACAAAAGGGCCGGATGAGGAGATTCTGTGGATTCCCTGTGATGTGTCAGTGGAGGAAAGCGTAAATCAGGCGCTGGAATCTGCCTGTGCTCAGGCAGGCCGTCTGGACCTTCTGATCTGCAACGCGGGCATGGGAATATCCGGAGCGGTGGAGTTTACCTCTGAGGACGACGCGGAGCTTCAGCTCAATGTAAACCTGATGGGTGCCGTGCGCTGTGCCCGGAAGGCAGCCGCAGTCATGAGAAAGCAGGGCTATGGGAAGATTCTGTTCATCTCTTCCCTGGCGGCGATTTTCCCGCTTCCTTTCCAGAGCTTTTATTCTGCCAGCAAGGCAGGACTCAACGTGTTTTCCGATGCTCTCGGAATCGAGCTGGCGCCCTTTGGGGTCCAGACCTGCACGATCATGCTGAACGATGTGCGGACGGATTTCACAGGCAGCAGGAAAAAGACAGAGGCCGGCGATGAGATTTACGGAGGGGCTATCCGGGCATCGGTGGAGAAAATGGAGCGCTCGGAACAGAGCGGCATGACGCCGGAGCGGGTGGCAGAGGCAGTCTTTCGGCTGGCAGAAAAAAAGAAGCTGCCGGCGCACAAAATCGTGGGTGCGTCCAATCAGCTTCTCGGTTTTCTGTACCGGATTCTTCCTGCCGGTCTGATGCTGCGGATTATCCGTGGAATATACGGCTGATTTTCAGATAAAGATCCGGGAAATTCAGCAGTACATTGTTGAGCTCATTGGAAAAGATGAGCAGCAGGCCCCGCCCGATGGTAACCAGAAGGGCGCAGAGCACGATGAAATACAGAATGCGGGCGGAACGGGTATTGTCATAATGCACCTGGTCCAGAATCAGCAGGAAAGCGCTGAGGCTCAAAGCCAGACTCAGGTCACAGACATAACGGATATGGATTCCGCCCATCAGGAAATTCACATAGCCAAGAGCAAGGATTCCCAGAAGGAGACAGGTCAGAACGATTTTCTTCCGGGAGTCCTTTTTTTCGCGGGAACGGGTCAGAAGCACCGGAGCCAGCAGGAAGATGCCAAGGTTCAGAGGCATCTGAAACAGGCCGGCGCTGCATTCCTGGTAGAGATAATTTCCGAAATCCACGCATTTTTCCGAGGTAAACCGCAGGAATGGGAAAAATTCCGTGTACACAAAGGGCTCTATAAAATAATGGTACAGCATGGAGGCAAAATGGTGCAGGCTTAAAGTCAGGTCGTTCCACCGGATATCGCTTTCTGTAAGCTGATAGGAAGTTCCGAACTCAAACAGGGAGTCAAAACGGATATAATTATAGTACATAATGGCTGCCGCGCCAATCACCACGGGAATCAGGAACGGGCAGGCGCTTTCCAGCAGCCTCTGCCGCCAGGACAGCCCCTTGTCCAGCAGAATCATCAGAAACAGTGGCGCCGCAAAAGCAGCTGCCAGAAGAGCTATGTTTGGTCTGGAGAGCACGATCATTACCAGTGAGATGCCGCAGAGGGCAAAGAGCAGGACGCGTTTCCAGGCTTTCCATGGGCTCTGTTCTCCAGACGTATTCTGCAGAGAAGCAGCCTGCAGGGAGACAGAGCCGGATGCTGTCCGGGCCTGGGAGACAGAGCGGCAGGCGCAGAAAGCAAAACTTGCCAGGGCAAGAAAAGCGGCCAGCCAGCCGATTCCGGATATGAGGGGCAGATAGTAAAAGCTGGATGAGGAGGCTTCCAGCAGATACAGGAAGCTTCCGCAGACTACCGCAAATTCTCCCAGGAGAAAGAGCAGCAGGTTTGCCCGGGGCGCGAACAAGCGCATGAGCCCCTGGACAGCCGCAAAAATCATCAGAATCGTAAAGGCAGTCAGCAGAAATCCGGCAAACGCTGTGGTGGGAAGCATGCCGGTCAGCCAGAAAATCGGATAATATACCATGAAAAGAGGAGCCAGACCGAAATAGGAGTAGTAGGTTCCGTTATAGTAGGCCCGGTCCCAGTGATATGCGATTTCCTTTTTCACGCGCTCGCCTCTGTCATAGGGATTATCAAGGGTCTCCAGCTCCGGATTTACGTCCAGATCAAGGGCGATCTGCCCTTTTTCAAAAGCGTCCAGCTGCTGCATATAGACGTCCACAACCATTTCCGGAGAACGGATTTCTTCCAGAGTAGGATAGGGGCGCAGCATGGAGTGCTCCGCGTTCTGAGCATAAAAGACAAAGCCGCAGATCAGGAGACACAGAACCAGCACGCCTGCATTCAGCAGACGGCAGTCCCATCTGCCCTGCTGGTATTCCCGCCGGGCCAGCCGGAAACGCGCGGCCAGAAAAATGGCGGCAAGAACTGCGGTCATCAGGAAAAACCGCAGGAAATTGACAGTAAACGGCTGTCTGGCGTTCAGTGTCACCGACAGAAGAAACACAGGCGCGGACGGTTCATCCGTAAAGGTAATGCGGAATCTGGCAAGAGTTCCCCGGCTGTCCAGACGCACTGTGAAAGAATTCTGGGTTCCTCCGGGATTTACCTGGAAGCTTGCGGCGCCCACGGTTCTGTAAGCGTTTGCCTCATCGCAGATTCCCACAGTTCCGGAGAGAACTTCGGATGGACCCGAGGTCCGGACGGTCACGCTGCGCACAGATACCGGAAGCTCGTCAAAGGAAACGGTAGCGCTTTCCGGAAGAACCGCCACTGCTTCTCCGTTCCAGCCCTCCACGGAAGACAGGTCCAGCTCTGTCTCCGGATACTCCTCCTGATTCTGAGCAAACCAGGAAAAGTGAAAGACACAGGTCTCTATTACAAAGGACAGTACCGCCGCGGCCATAATCAGAAGCACTGCCTGAAGCGCCTGCGGGAGCTGTCCGAACTGTTTTTTCAATTTTTTCATCATGGAAATCCTCCCTTCCGGAGCCAAAATGCCGCTCCGGTATCGTTCAATGTGATCATAGCAGAGGCTCTGCAGGGTGTCAATCATCAGCATAAATCACATGTCTTTTTGTAAACGTTCGTAAATTTGAAGAGAATCACCTTTCTATTATTTGATAATCTTAGAAAATTTAACAAAAATTAGAAAAATGTTTCCTAACGTTCCCAGGACGATTGAAAATCAAATATGAATGTGATAGCATCTTTATTGGTTGAAAAACCGAGGCTTCCGGTGTTGCTTACAGGATGATCTGCAGTGAAGCGCAGAGATAGAAAGTAAGAGGAGTGTTGAAAGGAATGAATGAGAAAAAAGGAAACTTGTGGAAAAGAGGGAAGAGGCTGCTGGCAGCTTTACTCGCCCTTGCGCTGGTCATTGCATACTTTCCGGCAGGGACGCTGACGGCGCAGGCAGAGACTGCCGCTGCGCAGACCGATGGCGAAACTACGCCTGCGGATGGAACTGCGGCTGGGCAGACAGACGATGAAACCCAAACACCGCCTGCGGAAGATGAAAATGATGGAACTGTACCGGCAGAAGAAACGGGCAATGTTCCGGCAGTGGATGCCGGTACTACACCGGTAAATGAAGAGCCGGGCACCGCACCGGCAGGAAACGGCGGAACCACATCTGCAGGAACCAGCGGCACTACGCCGGTGGACAATAGCAGTTCGGTCCCGGCGGCAGGAGGAGCGGGAATGACCTCCGGAGCGGGAAATGAAATTACACCGGAAGAGGATGGTATTGCTACGCTGGAGGAGACGGGTGGAAATATCCTGGAGACGGATGGCGGTGAGATTGAGTGGAATTTTAAAGAGTCGAGTGCGCCGATTTATA
>CALWAV010000158.1 GCA_944375745.1 uncultured Merdimonas sp. | reverse complement strand
AGTGATATTGGTTCCATTTTGAAGCGTCATCTGATGACTGGCATAATGAAAATCACAGGTCTTTATTCCCACTGCAACTACCTCCGCCCGGACTCCGGCTGCCCGGAGCCGTGTCCCCACAGTTTCCGAAAGAGCCAGAAGGACCAGCCGGGCCGTAGATGCGTCTTCCACATCAAAGGCAGTCGTCGTGCTGTTTCCGTATCCCTTCTGGGCCGGAGGGTCTGGCTGAACCACAGACACATCCATTCCATTGGCGAAAGTCCAGAGCAGTTCCCCATGTTTTTTCAGATGAGCCTTTAAGATATCCGGATCTGTCCGGGCCAGTTTTCCTATGGTGCGGATTCCCAGTCTTGACAGCTTCTCTGCTGTGGCTTTTCCGGCAAAAAACAGATCACTTACCGGAAGCGGCCACATTTTTTCCCTTATTTCCTCTTTCCAGAGGGTATGCGTCTGATCCGGCTTCCGGAAATCCGATGCCATCTTAGCCAGAAGCTTATTTTCAGAAATGCCGATATTGACTGTAAAACCCAGCATATCCCGAATATGGTCTTTGATTTTGACGGCTGCTGCAGCAGGCTCTCCCCAGAGTCCTTCTGTGCCGGTCATGTCCACAAAGGCTTCATCTATGGAATACTGTTCCACGCAGGGAGAATAACCGTGCAAAAGATCCATCAGCGCTTTGGAACACTGCTCATAAAGACTGTAATTGGGTGGAACCAGTATCAGATCCGGACATTTCTGCCTGGCTTCCCAGATGGAATCGCCTGTCCGGATTTGGTACCTTTTGGCTGGAATAGATTTTGCAAGAATAATCCCATGCCGCAGGGCTGTATCGCCTCCCACTGCTGAAATTTCTTCCCTCAGATCTGTGCTGCCTCCCAGATGGCGCAGACGGTAGACGGCCTCCCAGCTGAGAAATGCCGAATTTACATCTATATGAAAAATGACTTTCTTTCCTGATTTCAAATCCATGTCCGCCTCCTTTTCTACCATTATGGCGAACGTGTGTTCTTATGTCAAGCGGATTCTTTTTCCATCTGCTCTTTTAGAAGCCGCAGTTTTGCGCTGCCTTACAAAATGTTTACAGAGTCATGTTTTTGAAATATAATAAAAAAAAACAAAAAAAGGAAGGAAATCTCTGTGCATATCAATACGAAATGTTCTGTGGCAGTCCACTGCCTTATTTTTATTTATGAATATGGTGAAAAAACCAGAGTGACCAGCGAGCTGCTTTCCCGCTCCACAGGCGTTCATGCTGTCACCATTCGAAATATTTTAAGCGCCCTGAAAAAGGACGGAATTCTATTTGTAAAATATGGGACGGGCGGCGCCACACTGCGCCGTCCGCCCCATGAAATTACATTGTATGATATCTGTATGGCTCTTGAGCCGGATTTTCTTTCCAAGCTCATGGGCATCCATGATGAACCATCGCCTCTCTGCCCGGTGGGCAGAAATATTCACGGAGTTCTGGAACATTCCTACGAAAAAGTCCGTGAGGATCTGTCTGAAAGCTTGCGAGGCATCACACTGGAAGATATTCTTTCGGAGTATCATCAGGTACATCCGGAAGGGCCCGATACCGATACCCTTTGACAGCTTGGCTCCTGTCCCGTTCTTCCTGAGCAGGTTACAGGAACAGCTCCGCCTCTTTTCTTTCGGAGCATGCTTTTTTCAGCGCCAGAGAAGCCGCAGCCAGCATAGCGCTGTTTACCTTGCGGGCTGACTGGGGACATTCTGTCACGCAGCGCATACAGGAAATACATTTTTTACTGTCTGTGGCGCGGAGATTTTCCCTGCTGATGGCCTGGGCCGGACAGTTTTCCGCGCAGCGTCCGCAGCCATTGCAGTTATGATCTGCCTTGGGCACCATACCGGCCCCTCCAGCTTTCTTATAGGGGCGGTTTCCCGGAAGCTCAGGTTTAGATTCCTCTCCGCTTTCGATTTTCGCGCGGATTTTTTCCGCAAAAGCCCGAAGTACATTTCTGTCTTCTTCATCCGGACGGCCTGCCCCGTACTGATGCATAATCGAATGCTCTGCAACCGCTGCCACACCGGCCATAACCCGGAATCCGCTCTGCTTCGCGGCATCCTCCAGTTCCACAAGCGTGTCTTCATAAGCCCGGTTTCCATAGACGCAGACAAGCACGCTGCGCGCCTGTCCGCCGTGAATTTTTTCCATCCTTTCCACGGCCAGAGCGGGCACACGGCCTCCAAAGGATGGAACTGCTATCACCGCCACATCCTCTTCCTTCAGCATATACGCGTCAAAATCGGTCTTCGCGTCAGAAAGATCAATTTTTACTACAGGCTCTTTCCATTCTGAAGTTATGATATCGGCCACCTTCTGAGTCCCTCCGGTGGGGCTGAAAACAATCTGTACAACACTCATGTCAATTCCTCCTGGATCCTTTTGTAGTATTAAAATTTACACCAATTATAATTCCGGCATCCTGTAATGTCAAGATTTACACCAGGGGACTGGAAGACCATTCATTCGTATCACAAACGCGCACCCATGATTCTATACCGGAGGATCAGCCGCCTGAGCGGGTTCTGCCGGCCGCCAAGCTCCTCTGCGGCCTGGATGTAATAATCCCGGAACTCTTTTTCTTCTCCGGGAGACAATGGGCTTTCTCCAAAAGCAGCTTTCCAGGCAATCCGGACAGCTTCTTCTGTCTGACTTTCTGGCAGCTCCGGAAACAACTGTTTCAGCTGTGCTGGAAAATTCCGTTCTGTTCCTGTATAATCCCGCAGATATCCTGCAAAATGAAGAGCTTTTACCAGACGTGTAAACAATTCCGGAATCTCTCTTCTTTCCTTTTTTCGATGCTGATTCTGCCAGGCCAAAGCGAATACCGCTGATGCCAGGAACATTCCCCACAGAAGTTTTCCGGTCTCCGTTCCTTCCAGAGAAAAAGAAAACCCTTTCGGGAGCAGATCGAAATCATTCCCGGCCTCCGCCTCCTCTGCCTCCTGTTCCCGGGGAAGAGCCTGAAAAATTTCCAGGTTCCAGTTCTGGTTTCCCAGAATACCTTCCAGTTCTTCCTGTGTCATCATCGGATAGGAGATCTGGGCGTTGTTCGCGGGAGGCGTCACTTCCACAGGCGTCCAGCCCAGATCCTCCAGAAAAATCTCTACCCAGGCATGAGCTGATTCATCGGTCACAGCCGCGTAGTACCGGCCATTCTCCTGCTGTTCAAAATCCGAGGGAGATACCGCATATCCAGCAGCATAACGGGCCGGTATCCCATATAGACGGTACATAAGGGCCGCCGCGGAGGCAAAATGCTGGCAGTATCCCTCTCCGCTCTCGAAAAGGAAATATTCCGTAGGATCCTGATTGACCGGGTACAGACCGGGCGTTCTGGTATAGGATGCCTGGCTTTGAAGCGTATAAAGAATAAAAGCGGTAATATGGCTTAAATCTTCTTGGGGATTTTCCCTGCAGAGCTCCGTCAGCCGGGGCAGCTCTCCTTCCGGAAGTTCCGTGTAAACGCTCTGTGCTTCCTGAAGATAGGTCTCCTGTATGGCGTAATACCAGTTCCTTGTGGCTGAAAACACATCAGGGACCTGATCCCAGCGGATATTCATCTCATCCTGGTTAAAATACCAGACTGTGGACATGTTCCCTTCCTCCCTGCCATGCCACTGGCTTACACGGCTGTAATAGGGAAAATAAGGATTCTCCTGTCCGTCCTCCGACAGATACCGGATCTGCATCATATGTGCCTCCGTCTCACTACCGCCCGAATAGAGATTCATCAGGAAATAAAGCACATTGTACATGTTGGGAATCCAGTCGCTCCACTGTTCCCAGTGAAGGGTTTCAGCCATTCTTAAAAACAATTCTTCCTCTTCTGCTGCAAGCCATCTTCCATTTTCATAGCTGCCGCCGCTGAAATTCCTGAGATAAAGGGTTTCCTCAGGCAGCTGATCGGCCCATAATTCCATCTGTACATTTCCGGAAGGGTAAATATTTCCACGGCTGATGACACCGTCAGAAAAGCTGTCCGTCTGTCCGTTGATCTGCTGGGCAGTCCGCCTGACAGCCCCTTCTATCCGGTAAGCTGTCTGGTAAAACCACTGGGAATGGTTATTTACCAGAATCCAGGATAAAAGGAACACCGCAGCGGCGCCGGCTGTAATTGCAGCTCCCCTCCCGGCTGCCATGGATACATTTCTTTTCCATTCGGCAGGCCCGGTTCTTTTCTGTCCAAAAGGATTGGGAAAGATCCAGAACACAATCTGAAACTCAGTTCTTCTCCGCCCAGAACCGGGGATACCTGTTCTGCCCTGCTTTCACTGCTGACGCCAAGGGCCATGGCCAGTTCACTGGAAAAGTCAGGATATCCAACAGACAGGCTCACCATAAACCGGTCCATCTGGGCTTCCGGCAGCAGCTGGGTGCCCGCGGTCCCTGCCGGATTCTGAGTGGCAATCACAAGAAAAGGAGATGGGACCGGACGGGTCACTCCTTCCACAGTCACCTTCCGTTCTTCCATCACTTCCAGAAGGGCTGACTGGGTTTTCGGAGAGGTCCGGTTGATTTCATCAGCCAGCAGCAGATTGCAGAACACACTGCCTGGCTGATAGACAAAGCGCTCCTCTTCTCTCCTGTAAATGGAAAATCCAGTCAGGTCAGAAGGCAGAACATCCGGTGTAAACTGTATTCTTCGAAACTCCAGCTTCAGTGCTTTCGAAAAAGTGAGAGCCAGTGTCGTCTTTCCCACGCCTGGCATATCCTCCAGAAGGATATGTCCATCCGCAAGAACTGCCAGCATAATCTCCCGAACCTCCTGCTCCTTTCCCAGAATCACCTGATTCACCTGGTTCAGCACAGACTGTACTGCTTCATACTTGTTCTGTTCCAATTCGTTTCCTCCTTCCAGATGAATCCTGCTGTCCGGCTGGCTTTTCTTTTCAGTTCTCCTGCCGGCGGTCAAAAGTAAGACGATGCAGCCGTTTTTGCTCCAAAATTCTTTGGGTTCCTCTTGCGTACGGGATCTGAGGATATCCAAAACCGATGATCATTCCTATATAGTGTTCTTCTGGTATCTGAAGCATTGCTTTTACTTCCGGCATCAGTTTCAGAACGCTGAGAGGAAACGTCATCATTATTGTTCCCAGTCCTCTGGAAGCGCACAAAAGCTCGAAATAAGTACCTGCAATGATGACATCCTGTACCGGTTTGCCCTGTCCCAGAGGCGCATGCGGGATAAGGATATGAGGGACGCCGCAGAAAAGCATATCAGGCCTGACTGTTTTTTCCCATCGTTTCATATCCTCATAAGCTTCTTTTCCGAAACCCTCCGGATAAATTCCATGGGCAGCCAGCCGCTCCATTTCTCTGTAAGCTATATTCCGGAAATAATCCATCTCTTCTACATCATCTATCAGTGTAAATTCTACAAGCTGCTTATTTCCTCCGTTGGGGGCATTGGCAAGCCTGGCTGTCATGTTCTCAATGATATCTGCCGGCACATTGCGCTTCCGGTATCTTCGGCAGGAACGCCGGTTTGTAATGAGAGAGTCCAGCAGCGGACCTGCTGTATCCGGATCTGGAGCCGGCAGGCTGTCTTCCGGCCTGTGGTGCAGGATACTTACTGCGCCTTCCGGACAGACAGCCAGGCAGTGCTCGCACCGCCAGCAGCCGTTCCATCCAAACGCTTCAAATTCTCTGATGTGCGGCTTTTTGTCCCTACCCATATAAAGAACACCGCCGGGGCATACCTGAATACATTTTCCACAGCCAACACAGTTGTCACTGACAATAAATCCTGCTTGATTCATAAAATCACCTGCTTTCTCTTTCTCTGCTTACTATTTTATAAAAGCTGTCGAGCTGCTGCAAGCAGGCACTTTTTTCTCAGCAGGTTACCTGTGAGTAACCATAGTATTGGATTCTGCATACCATTATAAGTCTTATTTCACTGTTATCGGAAGTTCCAATAAGTTCTTCAGCGTATACCTTTTTGTTAATACTCTCTTTTAATGCTCTCTTTATCTCAGCTGTTTTCCAAGCTTGTATGCCTGCTGCGGAAACTCAGAGTGCTTCGTCATGGACGGTGTGCCGCAGCCATAGCCCAGCACCATGCCCATGTCCTGCAGATTCAGATACCGTACCAGTGTTTTATAATGGGCTTCCAATGCCTCAAAAGTCCAGTCATCACTGTTCCAGGCCACAGTGAGCAGGGCTGACTTCATATGTTTCCGCTGAATGGAGCTGTTAAACGCGCAGAAACGGTCAATCATGGTTTTCAGCTGGGCGGACATTCCATAATAATAAAGCGGCGTGGCAAATACTATCATATCTGCATCCAGAATCTTTCCGCGGATTCCTTCCACATCATCTTTCTGTACGCAGGGTCCCTCATATCCGCAGTGAATGCAGCCGGTACAGGGATGGATATCCGCATGAGCCGTGTCGATAAGTTCCACTGTATGACCGGCTTCCTCCGCTCCCTGACGGAAACTGTCTGCCAGAAGACTTGTGGAACCCTTTCTGTTAGGACTGCCTTCCAAAACAATAATTTTCATTTTCTACACTCTCCTGCTTTATTAAATACTTTCTGCCCACTGCTTCAATGCTTCCTCTGAAGGATTACCATTGAGCAGTTTTCCATCGATAATCTTTGCGCCGGGACAGCTGGACGACAGTTCCGCGGCAGTTTTTCCCAGTCCGCTTCCGCCGGAGGTAGCAAACAGGATAATGGTTTTTCCGGTAAAATCATAGCTCTCCAGGAAGGTGCGGATAATATGGGGCGCAGTATACCACCAGATAGGAAATCCAAGAAAAATCCGTTCATAGTCTCCTATGCGGGCATCCCTGTCTGCCAGCTCCGGACGGGAGGATGGATCATTCATTTCCACAGAACTGCGGGAATGCTTGTCCTGCCAGTTCAAATCGGCCCGGGTATAAGGTACGGCGGGTTTAATTTCATACAGATCGCCGCCGGCCGCTGCTGCCAGTTTTTCTGCGGTACGCTTTGTGGTGCCGCTGGCAGAGAAAAATGCTACTAAAGTCTTGCTCATAAATCTGCCTCCTTTTGATAAAAAAAGAATATAGTTGATGCCTTTGGATTTATTATAAAACTGCTTCTTCTGAATGTCTAATACCTGTCGTTTATCTTTTGCAATGCTTTTTGTCTATATAAACGGATAAAGAAAAAGAAAATAACTATTGGCCCATAGAAAAGCAATTTGTATAATTAGAGGAAGTAATTGAATTATTCGTGAATTTGATTCATAATAGAGAAGACAAGTGCTACAGAAAGGACAAGAAAATGTCAAAAAAAAGAAAACAAAAGAAGAACACTGCATTACGAAATATTTTATTCCTTCTGCTTCTGGCAGCAGCTGTTGTCTACATAGGCGGCCTGATTTATTATCACAGTCATTTTCTTAAAGGCACTGTGATTGACCAGATTGATGTGTCAAATATGACGGTACAGGATCTGGTTGAACGGGTGCAGGATTACTCTCTGAAGATTACGGAGCGCCAGTCTGATGGAAGCGCATTGGAAGAAACTATATCGGGCAGAGATATTTCGCTGAAATACAGCTCCGCGGACCCGCTGGAGGAGATCCTGAAGCAGCAGAACAGCTGGCTCTGGTTTCTTGCCTCGGGAGAATCCCATGCGACGGAAGAGCTGGTGACCTATGACAAAGCGGCCCTTGAGGAACAGATCCTGCAGCTGAATGGACTTCAGGAAGACTCAGCTGTTCCTCCGACAGACGCTCATATCTCGGAATATACATCGGAAAATGGTTTTCAGATTATTCCGGAAACGGCGGGAAATGAACTGGACTACGATCGAACGCTGGAGGCAGTCTCCTCGGCAGTAAACAGTCTGGAAGAGCAGATAGATCTGGTTCAGGAAGGCTGCTATCATGAGCCCCAGATCACTTCGGACAATGAACAGCTTCAGGCTGCTCTGGAAAAGCTGCAGAACTATGCCGATGTGACCATTACTTACCGGTTTGGCGAAAATACGGAAGTGCTCGACGGCGCTGTAATCAGTAGCTGGGTATCTGTCGATGATGATTTCCAGGTGGAGCTGGATCAGGAAAAAGTAGCGGACTATGTGGCTTCCCTCCGCAAAAAATATGATACGATTTTCCGCTCCAGGACGTTTAAAACCAGCTACGGGCCGGAGATTACCATTGATTCAGGCGATTACGGCTGGTGGATGAACTATACGCAGGAAGCTGCAGAGCTGGCAGAAATGATCGAAAACGGAGAAAGCGGAGAACGGACCCCGGTTTACTATCAGACGGCCGCTTCCTATGAGACACCTGATTACGGAACCACTTATGTGGAAATCAATCTGACCGCACAGCATCTCTTCTTCTATCAGGATGGCGTCCTGATCCTGGAGTCTGATTTTGTATCCGGCAATGCCTCCCGGGGCTATGATACGCCGGCTGGTGTATACAGTATTACATACAAACAGCGCAATGCCACTCTGACAGGGGAGAATTATGAGACTCCCGTCTCCTACTGGATGCCGTTCAACGGAAATATCGGCATGCATGACGCGAACTGGAGAAGCTCCTTTGGCGGAGATATCTATAAAACAAACGGTTCACACGGATGTATTAACCTGCCCCCTTCCGTAGCGCAGGAATTGTACGGCTATGTGGAGAAAGGCACTCCGGTCATCTGCTATTACCTTCCGGGAACAGAGGCCGTCACGGAAGAAGAGCCGGCTGCGGAGACTCCCTGATACGCCGCTGCTTTCTGTTATATGAAAAATAATTCTTACACCACCTGAAAGGAATGAGGCATGCCCCGTTTTCGAGGCATGCCTCATTTAAATTAAGCAGTGTGCTTTATGCAGGAGCTCTTCTTAGGAGCTCGTCCCGGTAAATCAGGCTCATTATAAGCTTACAATTCATTGATAGTCTCTGTCACTGAAACTGTCCGCATCCTCCTGGCCGGAGCATACGCAGCGGCCGCAGCTGAGGCAGTGACAAACACAAGGATAACTGCCAGCGGCCCGGCGGGCAGGCTCCAGACAGCATAGGGGAAATGATTCGTGATAAGAAATTCATAAAGCATCCTGCTGAAAGGCAGTCCGGCTCCACAGCCAATCACACAGCCCCAGAACGCATAGGTGGCAGCTTCCGCCAGAATCATTTTTGAAATCTGGCGGCCATCCATTCCCACTGCACGCATGGCGCCGTACTGCCGGATCCGGGCTGACACACTCATGGAAATACTGTTGACAATGTTCAGCACCGTAACCAGCGCAATGATTCCCAGAAAGGCATAGACACAAGTCACAAAAGCAAGGTAGGTTCCGGAAGTGCGCTGCTCCCGTTTGTCATTCAGGGTATATCCCTTTGCCTCCACCACCTGGCGGATGGCAGCCACGTCCTCATCATCCGCGTCGGAAGTAGTCTGAATCATAATCAGCGAATAATCGGTGATACCTGTCAGACGGACAAACGTCTCTTCTGAAGTAATCAGAGTCATCTTTCCCCCGGTAAGCCCATTTCCGCTGAAGGGGTCATACTTCAGCAGGCCGGCAATCGTAAGTTTTTCCTGTCCTATCAGGATAGTATCTCCCACTTTCCATGAACTGTCTGGAGCCCAGGCAGCAAGAACGTACCCGCTGCTGCCATAGACCTTTGATAAATCGCTGCCCCGGCGAAGCGCGCCGTCCTTCCGAAGAGCCTTTAGGTCAAAATCATCAAAGGAAACCAGATCCACTGTACCGGACAGCGTCGTGTCACCATTTAGTCCGGCAGGAATGTTAAAGCTGCTCCGGCGGCCATAGACCTGCTTAACGCTCTCCATGCCGCGAAGCGCCTGCACCAAACTGCAGTCAATGGAATCCGTTCCGTCACTGCTTACAATATCCAGATCAGAATCTGCCGCTGACTGCGGCATAACATGGTCTACCCAGTCAATCAAAACAGAAAAACTCAAAAACAGAATAATACTGAGCGCAAAAGAGCCTGTCATCAAAAACAGATTTTTCTTCGCAGATACCGCATGATGAACTCCAAGTGCAGTTTCAATCCGAAGAAATCCCTTATGGACAGAATGATATGATGCCTTTGTGATTCCTGAATTTCCGGAAACCGCAGCGGCAGGAGACACTTTTGCGGCACGTTTTGCCGGTGTCCTTGCTGCCAGCAGAACAGTAACCACGCCGACCAGAATACCGCTTAAGATACCGATGCCACTGATGCCGAAAAGGGGGATATTTGAAAATTCCTCCCTGACAAGGAAACGCAGGACAGCACAAAGTCCCCAGGAAGCCAGAATTCCAAGAATCAGGCCGGCCGGTACAGCCGTTTTGCACCAGTTCAAGGCTTCAAGGCGTACGAAATGGATAATCTGCTGTCTGCTCATTCCGATGCAGCGCATCATGCCGAAGAACTGCGTCCGCTGAGCCACGCTGCTGTTAAGACTGCTGGAAATCATCAGTATTCCGGCAATCATAACCAGTAGAAACATCACTACCGCTGTAATCATCAGTGTCTGGCCCATTGCGCTGTCCATCAGGCTTCTCAGAGGGAAAAAGCCGTGTTTTTCCGAAAGCCGGGTTTGTTCCATCCTTGCGCCCATATCCGCCATGCTGAAAATAGCCGTTACCATAAATACGGCAAAGACAATACACAGGAGCGTCATGCGGTTCTGACGCCGGTGAACCTTTGCCGAAATCGGGATTAAGCTCAGATAACTTCTCATTCCCGGCACCTCCCGAAATCCGTCACCACTCCATCTGACACGCGCAGAATCCGGTCAGCCGTCTGGGCAATTCTCTGGCTGTGGGTGATCATTACGATGGTCTGTTCATAGAGATGGGAAGCCTCTTTCAGAAGAGCAATGACCTCGCTGGTATTCTGGGTATCCAGGTTGCCGGTGGGCTCGTCAGCCAAAATAAGGGATGGCCGGGTAATCAGCGCGCGGCCTATGGCCGCCCGCTGCTGCTGGCCGCCGGAAAGCTGGCTGGGCAGATGACGGCGCCGTTCCTGAAGCCCCAGTACCGTCAGCAGCTCTTCCAGGTACTTTTTATCTGGTTTCTGATAATCAAGCAGTACCGGGAATATGATATTCTGCTCCACTGTCAGTTCCGGGATTAAGTTAAAGCTCTGAAAGATAAAGCCGATATTCCGGCGGCGGAAAACGGTCAGCCTGCGCTCTTTCATGGCAAAGATATCTTTTCCATCGATAAATACCTTTCCGGAAGTGGGTGTATCCAGCGCGCCAATCATGTTCAGAAGCGTGCTTTTGCCGGAGCCGGATTCTCCCACAACTGCTACAAACTCCCCTTTAGGGACAGAAAAAGAAGCCTTCTTCAAAGCGTGCACGGCAGCCTCTCCGGTCCCGTAGGTTTTGGAAATATTTTCAACCACCAGTAAATTCATTTTATTTCACACCTCTTTCTGTTTTGTTATAGAAAGAGTAACACGTCAACCCTACTGCATTATAACAAAAATCCTACAATTTTGTAGGATTTATTTACAGATATCATTTTTCCTGTCAGCTTTTATGCATGAAAAAGGAGCTGTCGCATCAATGATTAGAAAATCATAGATGCGGCAGCATCTTTTTGCCATTTTTAAGCCGAAATATTCTCTTCTTTCATTTTGTTTTTGCAAAAAGGCGAACTTTAATAAACCTTTTTTGC
>CALWAV010000157.1 GCA_944375745.1 uncultured Merdimonas sp. | reverse complement strand
TCCTCATGGATCTGGGTAAAGCTGTGCAGAACATTGCTGTTTACAAAAATGCAGTCGCCCTCGTTAAGGCAGAGCTCCATGCGTCCTATCTGGGCCTGGACAGGCCCTCCAAGGGCCAGGAAAAGCTCTGTTTCTCCATGCCAGTGAAGGGGAAACTGGCTGCCGGGAAAACGAAAAAGCTCATCCGCGTAATATTGTATGGGAAATTCCCGGCTTCCGTGAACAGCCAGCTCTTGAAAATTTTCGCCCATCTGTATCTGTACATCTGTCATACGGGTCCTCCTTAAACCATTCTGATGGCCGCGGTGTCCTTTTGTGCATATGTTGGGAAGATTGTACCATACTTTAAGAAAAAAATCCATTGATACAACAGGCGTTTGGCAATATAATACGATTCTGTAAGATAAATGCAGGATGCTGCAGGAGGAATGAAAAAATGGAACAGACCAAAAGATTATCTTATGACTATACGATCAAAGCCTGCTTTGTGGCCTATGTGGTTCAGGCTGTTGTCAACAATTTCGCGCCGCTGCTTTTTCTGACTTTTCAATCGGCTTATGGGATTCCGCTGTCGCAGATTACGCTTCTGATTACGTTTAATTTCTGCATTCAGCTGCTGATAGACGCTTTGAGCGCAAAGTTTATCGACAAAATAGGATACAGGGCAGCTGTTGTCACTGCCCATGTCTGCGCCGCCGCAGGTCTGGCATTCCTGGCGGTTCTGCCGGATATCTTTCCGAATGCCTTTCTGGGGCTGCTGGCTGCTGTGACGGTCTATGCGGTAGGCGGAGGCCTGATAGAGGTTCTTGTAAGCCCGATTGTGGAGGCATGCCCCACGGACAATAAGGAAACAGCCATGAGCCTGCTTCACTCCTTTTACTGCTGGGGACATGTGGCTGTGGTCCTGGTCTCGACGATTTTCTTTTTCCTGTTCGGAATTGAAAACTGGAAAATCATGGCGCTTATCTGGGCTCTGATTCCTGCCGCAAACTGTATTCAGTTTACCCGGGTGCCCATCGCTTCCCTGCTGGAAGAGGGAGAGAGAGGTCTGTCTTTAAAAGAACTCCTGGCAGACAGGGTATTCTGGCTTCTGCTGCTCCTGATGATCTGCGCGGGAGCCAGCGAGCAGGCAGTCAGCCAGTGGGCTTCGACCTTTGCGGAATCGGGCCTTCGGGTCACAAAGAGTATGGGGGATCTCTGTGGGCCTATGTTTTTTGCGGTGCTGATGGGGACCTCCAGAGCCCTTTATGGAAAATACGGAGAACGGCTGGAGCTGGATCTCTGCATGAAGGCCAGCGCGGCTCTGTGCATCCTGAGTTATCTGGTGATCTCTCTTTCGCCCTGGCCCTTTTTAAGTCTTCTGGGCTGCGGCATCTGCGGTTTTTCTGTGGGAATTCTGTGGCCGGGCAGCTTCAGTATCGCCTCACGGACCCTTGCCCGGGGAGGAACTCTGCTTTTTGCTCTGCTGGCCTTAGGCGGAGATGTGGGCTGCTCCCTTGGGCCGACCTTTGTGGGAATGATTTCCTCGAATGCCCAGGGCAGCCTGCATATGGGAATCCTGGCGGCAGTGATTTTCCCGGCCCTGATGCTGACAGGCTGTCTGGTGCTGCCGCTGATGCTGATGAAAAAGCGGGAAGCTGTGAAAGCATGATAAAAGCCGGCAGGCGGAAATTCTTTTCGAATTTCTGCCTGCCGGCTTTTTGTCCTGTTTTGTCTGCCGGCGTCAAAGCGGCGGTTACCGCAGCAGCGTCATGCTTCCGGTGAGTTTATTCACCTTTTTCTTTGGACCGCAGATGGCAAGGCCAAGCCAGGACAGGGAGACCTCCGTCTCTGCCGCCATCCTTTCCATGAATTCCGGGTAGGTCTTGCAGCTCTGGGCCAGATTTGAGAAATCTACGACAGAGAGCTCTTGAAATTCCGGTTCATATAGTCTTTCCCGGATGTTTTTCAGAATTTCCGGAGAACCTTTCAGGATTGGTACCGGGAACTCGATGATGCCGGAATGGGAACGGCCGCTTTTGTCTGAGACATCCGTTCCCACTACCTCAGGCAGTTCTTTTCCCAGGGTGATGCCGAGAATCGCCGCTGTGTTTGCCACAAGGCCCAAAGGCAGAGACTCGTCTATAATCATGACGCATTTTTCATTTTCCAGATTCATTGCTGTTACCTCCGATTGTTTTGTTTCGATTGCTTTGGGACAGGAGAAGTCCGGCCAGTGTGAGCGCTGTTCCGCCTATGGTCAGCCAGGTAAGGGGCTCGCCCAGGATCAGGGCGGAAGCCGCCACAGTGATGACCGGAACCATATAAATGTAGATGCTGGTCCCCACTGCGCCCAGAAGCTTTACGGCAGAATTCCAGGTGACGAAGCAGAGAGCAGACGCTCCGAGTCCCAGGAACAGAAGATTCAGCAGATAGACGGGATTGGCGAAACGCGCCGGCTCCAGCCGGAAGCCAAACAGAAACAGAGCCGGAATCATAAACAGAATACCGTAGAAAAAGATCCGCCGGGTCGCCAGAATGACCGGATATCCGTAGCTGCTGATTTTGCCGGTGAGAATCGAGTAGCAGGCCCAGAGAAAAGCTGCCAGCAGGGCCAGCAGATCGCCGGCAGGATTCAAGCTCAGAGCTGACCCGTTGAAGCTGATTAGTCCAATGCCGATCATTGCGGTCAGAAAACCGGCGAAGAACCGGGGACGCAGTTTTTCACCTTCCTTCAGGAAAAAATGAGAGAGAAGAGCTGTAAAAAACGGGGCCACAGAAATGATCACTCCCACGTTGGATGCCATGGTATAGGTAAGAGCGATATTTTCCAGCAGATAGTACAGGCATACGCCGCAAAGACCTGCTGCCGCAAAGGCCAGCTCTTGTCTGGAGGACGTCCCTTTCAGCCTGCGGGGGCAGACAATCAGCAGGGCCAGAAATCCCAGGACAAAGCGGAAAAACAGGATTTCCACAGGCTGAAAATCTGTAAGAAGCACCTTGGTGGAGATGAAGGTGGTTCCCCAGATCAGAATCGTTGCCAGGGCAGCCAGATGACCTGTTATTGCTGCGCTCCGGCTGCCATGTTCCAGTGTTCCGTGTGTAATAGAATATTCTGTTTGATTCTTCATGGCTTTGTATCTCCTGTCTCGTCTTTTCTAAGAAAAATGCCCCGGTAGACGCCGGGCGGCAGGCCGATAAAACGGCTGAAATAGTTGGTGAAATGGCTCTGGTCGGAAAAACCGGTCTGGAGGGCCGCGTCCACCGGCGTGACGCCCTGTTCCAGAAGCCTCCGGGCCGCGCAGATCCGGATATTCTCTAGATAGCAGTAGGGCGTAACGCCCTTAGATTTTGTAAAGGCCCGCAGCAGCGTGGACTTGCTTAGGCCCGTATGACGGCAGATCTGCTCCAGACAGAGATGTTCTGTATAATGAGCCTCCATAAAAGCGCAGGCCTTTTCTATCTCCTTCCGGCATTCCGGAATACATTCCTCAAAGGGCTGTCCATATTTCTGTATGAGCAGGGACAAAAGGAAAAGCAGATTCTCTTCTTTGCCGAGTTCAGAAGATCCGTTCATCATCATCTCATGGAGCGGACGCAGATAGCAGACTGCTTCTTCATCCCGGATAACGGCTGGGGAAAAGCCGGGAAGAGAACGGTTTCCGGTGATTTCCGCGGCAAGCTCCAGCATAGTATCCCTCGAAATATTCAAAGCCCTGTAGTCCAGGGTCCCGTCGTCTGTCTGGACGCAGGCGTGGCTGTCCCCCGGATTGAACAGCAGGATGCTGCCCGGATGAATGGAATACTCCTGATTCCGGCAGGAAAGCCGGCGTTCTCCGCTTTCCACAAGGCCGATTACATAATATTCGTGAAAATGCTTTGGAAAAGACTGCATGATGCCCTCGAAGCGGTAAGCTTCCATGTGAAGTTCCTCGTCGTAGACAACGGTTCTTGTCTCTTTCCGCATGAATGAATTCCTCCCCTGCATGCTGACAGCGCCGAACCTTTGAAAGAAGCACGGGAATGAAAATCTGCCTCCTTCACAGGCCGACGCTGTTATTTTATCACTCAAGATGGATTCTGGCTTGTAAAATATCTTCAATTATACAAGCCTGTACTTGCCGGACTAGCAGTCATGGGCTGGCTCACCTCAGACTGCGGTTTAGGGCTGGCGTTTGGACAAAAGAAAAAAAATTGCGCCTGCCATCCAATTTCTGCGTGAAACAGCAAGAATTTTCCGGAGATCTGTTTATGCAGCCCCCTTATGATACATATACAAGAAAATACATCGCATATATCCAAAAATTGAATTAATTTTGGATATAGCAAGCTGCTTTTTTTTCATATATACAATCTGCAGTTGATATCGAGACAGAAGAGCAATATTCAGCCATGATAACAATACTTTTGGACATTAGAACAGGAAAATGCTGTATATATCCAAAAACAGCAGCCATCAGCCTTCCAACAGCTCCGTTTTACCACCCTGCTTTCCGCCGCCGATGATAAAAGCTGCTTATGAGCTAAGAGATAAAGTATTGATTTTTCAAGGTGCGAATCTCATTTTTAACGTGGAAAGTTTGAGTTTATAATAATTCATGCTTATCGCAGAGACAGCAATGCCGGTGCGGCTCAGAGCCGAACTACCGGCCGGATATACTTGAAATACTGTTCCGGATTGTAATAGAAATACATGATTCTGCCGGGAGCAGTGTCAAGACGGCAGCCGGCGGAGGAATAGTCAAAAGACGCCATGGCGCTTTCTATTTTCTGTTCTACGCTTAGATTCTCCTGCTCATAATCAAAAGACCCATGCTCAAAAACAATATATTCTCCCTCCGGCACATCCATAAGGAACATATGCGGGGGAACTTCTCCCCGGTAATCTGCGGGAAGCCGTACGCCCCAGCATTCGACGCGGGGAATTCCCCAGCCGCAGAGACGCCCCTGCGGATCGTTGATGTAAGCCATTACCTGGCCGCCTGTGCAGTCTGCTTCGCTGCCTCCCTCATCGTCCAGCTTCCCTTTGATGCTGTCCAGAATTCCGCAGACAGTCCCGTAATCCTGGCCCGGAAGCTGGTTCTGCTTCTGCCAGAAATCCCAGTATCCATTGCTCTCATAATTTCTGACATGCAGGAATTTGTGTGCGGGTATCGTAATAAAATAGATTTTTATATCATCTTTTGACTGAATCATGCCGATTTCTCCTAAACCCAATAAGTAACGGTCGAAAGGATGGATCTTGGTGCGGAGTATGACGGGGCGGGGCTGCTTCCTGTATGTGCCCGGCGTCATGCCGTAAGCCTTTTTAAACGCTCTTGTAAAGGCTTCCTGGGAAGAAAATCCATAATCAAGGGCGATATCCAGAAGCTTCCTCTGGCTGTCCCGGACCTCTTTCAGCGCGAACGCCAGCCTTCTCTGCCGGAGATAACTGCGCAAAGACATGCCGGATATTTCATGGAATTTCCTGGTGGTATGAAATTCAGAATATCCCAGCCTGCGGGAAAGAGCGCGCAGGGTCAGGGATTCTTCTTCATGGTTTCGTATGCCTTTATCGATTTCATCGACGATACTCTGAATCTGCCTTCTCCATTCATACATGCCGGTTCTTCCTTCTTTTCGCCGTTCTGCCGGTAATTATAACCCGGGGAACGGATTTCTGCTTGATTTTATTTGCGATTCGGGTTACCCTCAGTTAACAGGGGTACATGCCCCTTAGCATAGGGCAGATTACTTTCAGTATACAGGAGAGGGGCATTCGGATCAATGGAATCGTATGCCTGAGGGGAGAATGGGAAAAATGGAAGATATGAGAGGATTAAAAAGAATAAGGAAAGCGAAGGGAATCACAGTAGACGCCTGGTTTACAGGCTTCGCGGATACTGCGGATGGCAGAATCTATTTCTGTGTATATCTGGGGGAGACGGAAGGAAGAGAGGTCACCAGCGCGGGAGCGAGGGAGATTGCCATGAAACTGATAGACAGTATGGCGTAAATGGGAAAAATCCGCTCCCCTCATTCTACATATAAAACGATTTTGGTAATATATTCATTCTCGTCCCGGGAAGTGATATAGTCGTTGATGCAGAATTCATAAGCGTCTGATACAATGCTCCAGTTGTGGGCGTCACAGTAATCCAGCAGCTTCCGGTAGGAACGGCCGATGGAGAGATAATCCCCCACATGGTAGATGCAGGCGCAGGTCCCGGCAGGGAGACAGAGGATGTTGGATGCTTCCCCGGTCCTGTCGATGGGCAGGAAAGCCATGGAAGCTTCGGTAAAGCGCCCTTCTCTGATATTCTCCAAAGGGACGATGACGCCGGACTGAAAATAGATGGGAAGCTGCTCCTGAAAGGAATCCGCAAAGCACTGTTTGGTGGCAATGCTGATTTCTTTCAGGGTGTATGGGGCTTTTACTCTCTGGAACAGAAGGTATTGAGCGTTCTGCTTTTCTATGGTGACAGTGCCGTCGTTCCCGCGGTGTTCTTTTGCCTCTTCCATCTGAGCGCAGCGGTGCAGAACTCTGTTTCGAATCAGGCGCAGCTCCTGAATCTGCCGGTCGATGACGCTTACCTGTCTCTTTAATGCGGCCAGGCTGCTGTCGATATTGTAATGCTGCATATGTTCTTTGATCTCATCCAGAGAAAATCCGATTTTTTTCATAATCAGAATGGTATCCAGATAGTCGATCTGGCTGGCGCTGTAATAGCGGTATCCATTGTGCGGATCCACATAGGCAGGGCAGAACAGGCCGATTTTGTCATAAAAAATCAGCGTCTGCCGGGAGATATTCTGGTATTTGGAAAGCTCGCCGATGGAGAATAGATCTTCCATAGTTCCTCCTTGACATTATAGTTACTATATAGTTTATGATACCACTGATCAGAGATAAAATGCAACAAAAGGAGAGAGATAATGTCTGGAAAAAGGATTTCTGTTTTACGGGAAAAAACAATGGAAGGACTGACTTTAAAAAGAATCGGGCTGATCATCCTGGGGGCGGCAGTCTGCTCCTTTGGAATTCACAATATCCATCAGCGGACAGGCATTACGGAGGGCGGAGTCATCGGGCTGATGCTTCTGGCGGAGCACTGGCTCGGTTTTTCCCCTGCCTTTCTTACGCCTGTACTGGATGCGGCCTGCTATCTGCTGGCTTTCAAATATCTGGGAGGAAGATTTATCAAAATATCTGTGATTTCTACTTTGAGTGTGTCGCTTTTTTACAAGGTCTGGGAGTGCTTCCCGCCCATGCTGCCGAATCTGTCAGCTTATCCCCTGGCGGCAGCTGTGCTGGGAGGAATGTTTGTGGGAATCGGCGTCGGAATCATTGTGCGGCAGGGCGGCTCCAGCGGAGGGGACGACGCGCTGGCCCTGACAATCTCCCGTGTCACGCATCTGCGTCTGTCCCGCTCCTATCTGTTTACGGATCTTGTGGTGCTGGGACTTTCGCTGACTTACATTCCTGCCGGAAAAATAGTGTTTTCTGTGATTACAGTGACGATTTCCTCATTTCTGATTGACTGTATTCAAAACTGGAAACCGCATAAGCCAAAGATAAAGATACTGCGGGAAATCCGGGAGGAGCATGGGAAAAGGAAGAACAGAAGAGAAGGTATGAAATCCAGAAGCTGATATAAAGTATGCCGGATCTGAGCAGCAGAACTCAGACCCGGCATACTTCATCAATGTCAATATGATAATCTTCGTCAATTAGAATAGAATAGTGTCCGTATTTTTCACACATTTTAGAATAATAGGCGTTATCTTTGAGCAGGGATTCCCGGGTGCACCAGGAATCATCAAGGCGCTGTTCGATGGCGCAGGCGTATTTCTTAATATCTGCAAAATCCCGTTCGATATAATTCTTACTCATTACAAGACAGCAATAGCGGATATGTTTCAGACAGAAGCTGTCAAAACTGTCTTTCCAGTCAAAGGGAATATAACAGCCTTCTATCACCAGATTCTGCCTGTTTTCTATCGCGGTTTTTATGATTTCCCGGACAATGGGCCATAGAAAGTCTTCCAGTTCCTCATCATCTTCGGGCGTCAGATTCGTACTGCCGCTTCGAATCAATCCCATTTTCAGAAGATCGATGGACAGGTACGGAAAACCATATGTCTCAAGAAGCCTCTGCGCCAGCAGGGTTTTGCCTGTGTGGGAGGCGCCTGTAATTAAAATAACCATTTCGGGCCAGCTCTTTCTTGTATTACTGATTTAGATATGCTTCAGACAGAAGCCCGGATATAGTCCATAAGCTCATCAAAGCTTCCGTTCGGATAGACGGAGATATCCTTCTCCTTTCTGTTGATCAGACAGTCAGTCAGAAGAAATACCTGCATGCCCAGATCCCGGGCGATCATATCTTCGCCCACATCGTTGCCCACCATGAGACAGTTTTCCGGGGCTTCTCCGAGACGGTTCAGAAGCTCCTGATAGTAGGCGGGATTGGGTTTGCAGTATCCGATATTCTCATAGGTGGTGTAAAATTCAAATTCCTCCGGCTCCAGTCCGGCCCAGCGGATGCGGCTTTCGGTGGCGATGGCCGGGAAAATGGGATTGGTAGCCAGCGCTGTGCGCAGTCCCAGCTTCTTTACGTCCCGGACGGCCTGGGCGGCCTTTGGATTAAAACCGCAGAGTTCTTTTCCTTTCTGGAAATCTATAGCGTAAAACTCTTCAAATACAGGAAGATCGTCTAACACCTGTTCCCCATAAATTTCTGAAAAACGTTTCCAGAAGGCGGCTTCGTTGTTCTGGCTTCCGTCGTTTTTTACCATGGCCGCCGTTCCGGCCCAGATAGAATCCACCAGCTTCGCCGGCTCATAGCCCAGCGGCGCCAGCTTTGCGGCCAGCAGCTTAAAATAGCCCTTTGTAAATGCGTCATTGTCCATGGGAAGAAGGGTCCCGTCCAGGTCAAACAGTATCGTTGTAAGTTTCTGATGTGTCATTGAGTACCTCGCTTATTTTATGTCCCGTCAGTCTGCTGCGGGGGATTTGATTTTCGGCAGATGTCTTTTCTGCTGCCAGTTTCCCTGCCCTGCGTCCTATAAAGAGAAGCCGGCGTGGAACAGCTTTATCCGATATTATAATATCTTAGCTCCGGACTGGCAAGAGTACTTGGTACGAAATTTAGCCAGGCTGAGAAGATCGTGGAGACGGCGAAGAACGAGAATATTAAGATCATCGCTCTGTCCGGCGTTTTGACACTGGCACTGGATTCCATAAAGAATACGGTGGAGGCTTTCAAGGCGGTCGGCATGCGGGATGATGTGAAGATCATTGTGGGCGGCAACCCGGTAAGCGAGGACGCCTGCAAGGCAATCGGAGCGGATGAGTGGGCATACAGCCCCCAGAAGACCGTTAAAGTCTGCACAGAGTGGGCAAAGGAACTGGGCCAGGCACAGTAAACGGAAGACAGAGTACGGATTGGAACTGGGACAAAAAGGGCCTTTGGAAGTTTTCTTCCAGAGGCTCTCTTTTTGTGCTATGATGAACATCAGAAAGAGGAGAGTGGCTTATGGCAGTTGTAACATTTTTACCTTCAGGAAAAAAGATTGAGACAGAAAAAGAAATGACTGTACTGCAGGCGGAACAGCTGGCGGGAATTCCTCAGGACGCTCCCTGCGGCGGAAACGGAAAATGCGGAAAATGCAAGGTGCTGATTGATGGCCGGGAATGTCTTGCATGCAGGACCAAAGTGCAGGGAGATATGACGGTTACAGTATTGGGTGAAATCTCCAGAGCCAGCATTCTGGCGGAAGGAATGCATTCCGGTGTCACTGTCCGGCCCATCCAGGAAGGAGAGTGCCATATCGCCGTCGATATAGGAACCACGACAGTGGTGGCCTATTTTCTGGATGGAAAGACAGGAGAGATTCTGGAGACACAGAGCATTCTGAATCCCCAGTTTCCCTATGGGGCAGATGTGATTTCAAGAATTCAGGCGGCGTTGTCGGGAAAACTGGAGGAGCTTACCAGGCTCATCCGGGAAAGCGTATGGACTTTGATCCGAAAATTGTGCGAGGATCAGAAGAAAAGCGTTTCGTCTATTGGGACGGTGGCAATCGTGGGAAATCCTGCCATGCAGCAGATTTTCCTGGGCGTTTCCCCGAAAAATCTGGCTGCTCCGCCCTTTGCCCCGTATTTTACGGCGGCGCAGGAATTGCCCCTTTCTGAGTATTTCCCGGTGGAAAGTCCGGGAAAGCTGGCAGTGCCTCCGAATATTGCGGGCTATGTGGGTTCTGACACTCTGGGCTGTGTTCTGGCCACAGGCATGTACCGTGATGAGAAGATGACGCTGATGATCGATATCGGGACCAATGGAGAAATGGTTCTGGGAAACTCTGAAAGAATGGCGGCCTGTTCCACTGCTGCAGGCCCTGCGCTGGAGGGCGGACGTATCTGCTGCGGCATGCGGGGCAGCGAGGGAGCTGTTGATCATGTATGGCTGGAGGATGGCAAGGTGTCCTGTTCGGTGATTGGAGATATGGAAGCACAGGGAATCTGCGGTTCCGGAATCATAGACGCCGCCGCTGTCATGCTGGATCTGGGTATCCTGAATAAACGGGGCCGGATTCAGAAGGATTACAGCGGAGAGGGAAAGGACAGGAGATACAGCCTGACAGACCGGGTATATCTGACCCAGGAGGATATCCGGGAGATTCAGATGGCAAAGGGAGCCATTGCGGCAGGGATTGTTCTTATGGCAAAGCAGCTGGGGATTACGCTGGAGGAAATCGATCAGGTGATTCTCTGCGGAGCCTTCGGCAATTATATGAAGCCGGAAAGCGCCTGCCGGATCGGGCTGATTCCCGCTGAGCTTCAGGGAAAAATAAAGGCCGGCGGAAACGCAGCTGGAATGGGAAGCAGAGAGATGGCTCTGGACAAAGAAAAGCTGTACCTGACAGACAGGCTTTTGAAAAAGATTGAATTTATTGAGCTGGCGTCTATTCCTGAATTTCAGAGAGTATACGCATTAAATATGATGTTTTCAGATAATTGACTACTCCGTATAGGGCGAATTAACTGCTGACGAAGCAGTAAGAAAGTGATTAAGGAGTGAGAGAAATCTATGGAAAAAGAAATGGAAGAGTGGATTGAAAAAGCGAAGAAGGCAGGTTTTACCTGCGCGGCAGAGCTTGACCCTGCCACCCTTCAGGTCAAAGAGATGGTGCGGGATGCCTGCGCGGAAGACAAATGCGGGGCTTACGGGCATAACTGGACCTGCCCTCCCGAGTGCGGCACCCTGGAGGAATGCGCCCAGAGGATGAAACGGTATCAGAGAGGAATTCTGCTTCAGACAGTGGGAGAACTGCAGAAGGCCATTGATACAAAGGGATACAGGGAGACAGAAGAACGGCATCAGAAAGCATTTCACAAATTTGCAAAGGAGATCCGGAAAATCTATCCGGATGCTCTGTGCCTGGGGGCAGGCGGTTGCCGGATCTGCAAAACCTGCGCCTATCGGGAGCCCTGCCGTTTCCCGGATCAGGCCTGTTCCTCCATGGAAGCTTACGGACTGTTTGTCACTCAGGTCTGCCGGGACAACCACATGGAATACTATTATGGGCCCAAAACCATTGCCTATACGGCATGTGTCCTGTTTTAAGAAGATGGATTTGCAGATGATGCTAAAATTCCCGAGAGGAAAGGAGGAATGCGGGTGGGAGCATACAAGAACGGAACCAGCACACGTCAGATCATCCTGCAGGCCTGCCGAGAGCTTTTCTATGAAAAGGGATACCATGAAACCAGCTATGATGATATCTGCAATGCGGCTCATGTGAACAGGGGCTCCATTTATTATCATTTTAAGGAAAAGGAAAATATCCGGTATGAGGTGCTCTGGGAGATGCATAAAGAGTGCCGGGATATTGCTGAAACATACTGCAGCAGGCAGGAATACGTTTTTATTACAGCCTCTTATATCATGTGGGGAAAGACATTGTCGGATCCGAAGCTCAGAAAGTTTGAGATGGATTATTATGATGACTACCCGGTCTATACGCCGAATAATCCGGTGGCATTATACTATAAAATATGCAATCAAAGCATGTTTTCGGAGCTGGCGATTTGAAACAGATTAAACTCCTGTCACTTGCCACCGTATACGGAAATATATACGGAGTGCTGCGTCTGGTGGACGCGGATCCGTGCAGATTTACGCCGGATGAGATTTTTGAGAATGTGATAGATTCCAGCATTCTGCTTCTTGGGCTGTCACGGGAAAAATCGGAGGCTCTGAAAGAAAAACTGAAACTTTATGTAAAAAAAGTTCCGGAAGAGATTCTTGCAGAGCCTCTGTGGAAAACGGAAAGTACGGCTGCCGGGCAGCCGGAATGATTTATTTTCCGAAATATGCGGCGATGGTCTGCATCCTGTCTGACTGAGCCACATGGAATGGACAGCGGTCATCGCAGTGCCCGCAGGATACGCAGTCAGAGGCCTTTTTCTCCAGGCCCAGATAGTGTTCTGCTGCCATCGAGTCGCCGGCAGAGGCCAGATCATAGTACTTATTGATCAGCCCCACGTTCAGTCCTGCCGGGCAGGGCTGGCAGTGGTTGCAGTAGACACAGGCTCCGGTGATGTCCCTGGGTGTGAAAGTGCCCAGAATAGAGTAATCCCGTTCTTCCGGAGCCGCATCGAAAAAGCCCAGGAGTTTCTTTACATCTTCCGTGCTTCGGATTCCGGGAAGTACGGTCAGTACGCCGGGTTTATCCAGAATGTACTGGATGCACTGGTACTGGGTCAGTGCCTGGCCAAAAGGAGAAGTCTTCGCGTCCAGCAGCTGGCCGCCGGAAAAGGGCTTCATGACGGAGATGCCCACGCCTTCCGCTTCACACCGGCGGTACAGGTCCATCCGTTCGCTGGCGCTTCCCTTTGCGTAATCTCCATGCTGATAGTCATAGCCTGCGTTGATGGAGAACATCAGCTGGTCGATGATTCCCGTATCAAGTACCTGCCGGGCCAGAGCAGGAGTATGAGAGGACAAGCCGATATGCCGCACCACGCCGGCTTTTTTCATTTCCAGCAGATAATCCAGGGCTCCGTTTTCCTGGTATTCCTGCCAGTCTGAGACTTCATCCAGACAATGTATGAAGCCGTAGTCAATATAGTCTGTCTTCAATTCTTTCAGCTGCCAGTTCACCTGGCGTTTGATTGTTTCCAGATCTGTAGTCCAGCCATATTCCCCTGTTTCATAATTGGCTCCGAAATGCACCTGGTAGAACATCTCCTTCCGCACAGACGCAAAAGCTGTGCCGTAATATCCGAAGGTTTTTGCTCCGGCGGTGGCCAGATCAGCATAGTTGATGCCGTTTTCGTAGGCGTATGCCAGCGCGCTTACCGCTTCCTTTTCCGGTGTCTCGGAAATATAGCTGGTGCCCATTCCAATGACGCTGATTCGATCTCCGGTTTTTTTGTGGATTCTGTATTCCATTTTCAATCCTCCTGTATGAAAAATCCTATTTTTATTCTACAGGATGGAGTCCACTTCAGGTCAAGAGAATTTTATGGCGGATTATCTTTGCGTGGACCGGGCAGCCATGTCTGCGGAGCTTTCAAAGCTGCAGAAGGAAGGAAAACTCAAAACGAACCGGAATCATTTTGAACTGTATGAGTCTGTTTGATTTCCGTCAGGCTGCGGACCATACAGACTGGCTATGAATCATGATAGAGAGCGGGTATTGGACGAAAAAGCATCCGGCCTGTATAGTATAAACAGAGAAAACAGAAAATGAAGAAGGAGCTGAATGCAGTGAACAGAATTTGCAAAAGAGGAACCTCAGTCTTTCTTGCCTTCCTGTTTATGCTTTTTACAGGCTGTGGGCAAAGTAAAAGTGAAAGCCCGCAGATACAGCCGGCTGCGCAGGAAGAAGCAGCGGGAGCAGTTCAGGGGACAGAAAAGGAGAAAGAGGAAGATCAGGGGACAGAAGAGCAGGGACCAGAGAATCCGCATACGGAACAGGCACAGACAGATGAAACTTCCTGGACGGTTCAGGGAACCGGAAGAATGACCGAAGGGGAAGCTGCGTCAGGAAACGGGTGGCTTACAGAAGAACAGCAGGCTCCCATTTTGGCCTTTATGGATGCTTATTATCAGAGTATGGCGTATCTTCAGCTTCAGGATTTGAGCGGATTGTTTGTGGAGGATGAGGCCCATGA
>CALWAV010000156.1 GCA_944375745.1 uncultured Merdimonas sp. | reverse complement strand
ACGAGCTTCTGCGCCTGGCTGCCTGCATGGAGGAGCATTTCCCGCATTCTATGGCGAAGGCTGTGGTGGATGCGGCTAAAGCAAGAAATCTGCAGCATGAGGAGAGGCACACGAAGGTAGAATATCTGGTGGCCCACGGTATTTCTACCACTATAGAAGGGAAGAAAGCAGTGATTGGAAGCTGGCATTTTGTATTTGAGGATGAAAAGTGTGTGCTTCCGGAAGGCACGCAGGAGAAATTTGACGCTCTGCCGCCGGAATATTCTCATCTTTATCTGGCGGTGGAAGGTATGCTGGCAGGCGTGATCTGCATCGAAGATCCGCTGCGGGAGGAAGCCCGGGATGTGGTGCGCGCTCTGAAAGAGGCCGGTATATCCAAGGTGGTTATGATGACAGGCGACAGTGAGAGAACCGCCCGCGCCGCAGCGGAAAAGGCAGGGGTGGATGAGTATTATTCCGAAGTGCTGCCTGAGGATAAGGCACGCTTTGTGGAAGAAGAAAGGGCGAAAGGCAGAAGGGTGATGATGGTGGGCGACGGCGTCAATGATTCACCTGCCCTGTCCGCATCTGATGTGGGAATTGCCATCAGTGACGGGGCAGAGCTGGCCCGGGAAATAGCGGATGTGACCATTGGGGCGGAGGATCTCTGGCAGCTTCTGGTCTTAAGAAAAATCAGCACCGGCCTGATGCATAGAATTCAGAAGAACTACCATACGATTGTAGGTTTCAATACAGGGCTGATTGTGCTGGGAGTGGCAGGAATTCTGCCGCCTTCCACCTCTGCTCTGCTTCACAATACTTCTACGCTGTTGATCAGCCTGAAGAGTATGAATCCGATCCTGTAAGGGAAAGATCAGTGGTCTCCTGCAGACAGTACATTCCAGGCAGGGGCAGATATGGTTCCTATGAGCTGTATCTGCCCCTGAAATTTTGTTTGGAAAAGGAGAACAGCCTTGTGTGAGAAAAAATACCAGGCCGGGCTTGATCGCAGGGCGATTTAACGGTAAGATAGAGTGAAAGAAATTTTTACGGAGGAGTATTTGGATGACAAAGACAGAACAGAGCAGAATTCGCAACTTCTGTATTATCGCGCATATCGACCATGGAAAATCTACTCTGGCGGACCGTATCATCGAGATGACAGGACTTCTGACGAGCCGTGAGATGCAGGCTCAGGTTCTTGACAATATGGATTTGGAGAGGGAAAGAGGAATTACGATCAAGGCTCAGGCCGTCCGTATCGTGTATAAGGCGAAGGACGGAGAGGAGTATATTTTCAATATGATTGACACGCCGGGACACGTGGACTTCAATTATGAGGTGTCACGGAGTCTGGCTGCCTGTGACGGAGCGGTGCTTGTGGTAGACGCTGCCCAGGGCATTGAGGCCCAGACGCTGGCAAATGTGTATCTGGCTCTGGATCACGATCTGGATGTGATTCCGGTTATCAATAAAATCGATCTGCCCAGCGCGGATCCCCAGAGAGTCATTGATGAGATTGAGGATGTCATTGGGCTGGAAGCGCAGGACGCTCCCCAGATTTCAGCCAAGACAGGTCTCAATGTGGACCAGGTTCTGGAGGCGATTGTGCATAAGATTCCGGCACCCAAGGGGGATCCGGACGCTCCCTTAAAAGCGCTGATCTTCGATTCCCTTTATGATTCCTATAAGGGAGTCATTGTATTTTTCCGAATCATGGACGGCACAGTGCGCAAGGGCACGCCTATCCGCATGATGGCTACAGGCGCAGAGGCTGACGTGGTGGAAGTGGGATACTTCGGAGCGGGACAGTTTATTCCCTGCGAGGAGCTTTCTGCCGGTATGGTAGGCTATCTGACTGCCAGCATCAAAAATGTACGCGACACCCATGTGGGAGATACGATTACGGACAGAAGCAGGCCCTGCGACAAGGCTCTTCCCGGCTACAAGAAGGTGCTGCCCATGGTATACTGCGGCATGTACCCGGCAGACGGAGCCAAATATCCGGATTTAAGAGACGCGCTGGAAAAGCTGCAGCTCAATGACGCTTCCCTGCAGTTTGAGCCGGAGACTTCGGTGGCTCTGGGCTTTGGCTTCCGATGCGGCTTCCTGGGACTTCTTCATCTGGAGATCATTCAGGAGCGTCTGGAGCGGGAATACAATCTGGATCTGGTGACCACAGCCCCGGGTGTTATCTATAAAGTATATAAGACGAACGGGGAAGTGATTGAGCTGACCAATCCTTCCAATCTTCCGGATCCGTCTGAAATCGAGCACATGGAGGAGCCGGTGGTCAACGCGGAAATTATGGTGACTACAGAATTCATCGGCCCGATTATGGAGCTCTGCCAGGAGAGGCGGGGCGTCTACCTTGGCATGGAATATATGGAAGAAACCAGAGCCCTTCTGAAATATGAGCTGCCTCTGAATGAGATTATCTATGACTTTTTTGACGCGCTGAAATCCAGATCCCGCGGCTACGCGTCCTTTGACTATGAGCTGAAGGGCTACGTGCCTTCCGACCTGGTGAAGCTGGACATTCTGGTCAATAAAGAAGAGGTGGACGCCCTTTCCTTTATCGTGCACAGCAGCACGGCTTACGAGCGCGGACGGAAGATGTGCGAGAAGCTGAAAGAGGAGATTCCGCGCCATCTGTTTGAGATACCTATCCAGGCGGCTGTGGGCGGTAAGATCATTGCCCGTGAGACCGTAAAGGCTGTCCGCAAGGATGTGCTTGCCAAGTGCTATGGCGGTGATATTACCCGGAAGAAGAAGCTTCTGGAGAAGCAGAAGGAAGGAAAGAAGCGGATGCGCCAGATTGGCAATGTGGAAATCCCTCAGAAAGCCTTTATGAGTGTGCTGAAGCTGGATGACAAATAAGGAAAAGTTTATGGAAAAGGAAAGGCTTGGCATCTATATTCATATCCCGTTCTGCGTGCGTAAGTGCGCCTACTGCGATTTTCTTTCAGCTCCGGCCTCCAGGGAAATCATGGACCGGTATGTGGATTCGCTGAAGCAGGAGATCCGGGGCGCGGAAGAGCTGGCAGAACGGTACCGGGTATCGACAGTCTTTTTTGGGGGCGGCACCCCATCTCTTCTGGAAGGAGAGAAGCTGGCAGAGATTCTGGAAATGCTGTCGCAGGTGATGACCGTGGAAGCAGAAGCGGAAATCACCGTAGAGTGCAATCCGGGCACTCTGACAGAAAACAAGCTGGACGCATACAGGACGGCAGGGGTGAACCGGTTAAGCATCGGCCTCCAGTCAGCGGATAACCGGGAGCTGCGCCTCCTTGGGAGAATCCATACCTTTGAAGAGTTTCTGGAAAGCTATGAGCTGGCGCGGAAAAAGGGCTTCGGCAATCTGAATGTGGACCTGATGTCGGCCCTTCCGGGGCAGACACGGGAAGGGTGGCTTCAGACGCTGGAAAAGACGGCGGATCTGGAACCGGAGCATATTTCAGCCTACAGTCTGATGATAGAGGAAGGAACTCTCTTTTACGAGCGTTACCGGGAAGACGCTCACGGATACCGGGAACTTCCGGATGAGGATACGGACCGGCTGATGTATGAGGACACAAAACGGTTTCTGGGCGGACGAGGCTACGAAAGATATGAAATTTCCAATTATGCCAGACCGGGCTATGCCTGCCGCCACAATCTCTCTTACTGGGAGAGAACAGATTATAAAGGGTTCGGTATCGGAGCCGCATCCCTTATTCGGAATATACGATATAAGAACAATACGGATTTGGCGGCGTATCTGAATGGCGATCTTTCATATGAAAGTGTATCTGCACTGAGCAGAAAGGATGTGCTGGAAGAGACCATGTTTCTGGGCCTCAGAAAGATGGAGGGAGTGGTCCTGACAGAACAGATGCGGAAGGTATACGGAGAACTCCTGAACAAACTGGAGCAGGAGGGAGTTCTCTGCCGGAAAAATAACCGGATATTTCTGACGGACAGGGGGATAGATGTCAGCAACTATGTGTTATCAGAGTTTCTGCTGGATGAAGAAATATAAATGGAGGCTTTTGTTCGCAGCCCTGTTTCTGATTCTGCTGGTGTTTCCGCCGGCTGTACTGACAGAGGTGCGGGTTGTTTTTTCAGACAGCAGTTATGAAAAGACGGAAAATCTGAAGATTCTGACCTCCAGAAGCGATGAAAATATACCGCTTAGTGGTCTTCAGACTACATATGGGAGAAAAGGAGAGAGCAGAATTTATTTCCTGGATCCCATTTACCGGAAAGGTACTTACATCAGGCGTCTGGATCCCATTGATTCGGCTTATGACGATGTGATCCGGATTCAGTCTGTCTCCGTGTCTTTCAATGGCCTTGGCGGCTTTACCCTGGAAGGGGAGGAGCTTCTGCAGGCTTTTGCCGGAAATGATCAGGTGGAGATTCTGGAAGATGAGGGGGAAGGATTGGCGCTGCGGATCACAGGCGAGGATTCCCAGCTTTTCCCCACTGCTTATTTTCAGCAGCAGTATGCGGACGCGGCAGGGATGCGGGCCCGTTTGGGCATTCTGATGTTTTTCCTGGCTCTTCTGGCTGTGTATGGTATCAGCCGTTTGTACGGAAGGCTTCGCAGAAGCAGGAAAGAAGAGAGAAGCCTGGACATGGCGGATGTGGTTCTGGCCCTCGTGGCGGCCGGGGCTGTGCTTCTGATGATTTTTACGGCAGTCTATGGGGATCACAGACTGAATCCGGATGAATGGGAGAGCCGGGACGCCATCCGTTATTATGAGAAGGTGGATCATGTACTGCCTCCGGATGTTCGGGATGAGGACGTGTCATCCACCATCGGCACTTACGGAACTACCCGTCTGGCGGAGAAGACGCCTTACTATTTTTATGCAGGGAAACTGGCTTCTCTGTTTACCGGGGAGCATGCGGAGCGGCTGTTCGGCCTGTGTCTGGGTATCGGCCTTGCGGTATTTGTGCTGACCCGCCTTCGGAAAAACCGGTATCTGGCAGCTGTTTTTTTCCTGACGCCCCAGGTCTGGTATCTGTATTCCTACTGCACCTCAGATGCGCTGGACTATGCAGTCTCTGTGATAGTGCTGTATCAGCTGGCCTGTGAGAAAAGCATGCTGAACCGGCTTCTGCAGAAAGGAGCGCAGAAGAAGGACTGGTGGAGGCTGCTGCTTCTGGGCCTTCTGTTCGGCCATGTGATGCTGGCAAAGGCCAACTATTATGTGATTCTGATCTATGCCTTTTTCATGCTGCTGGTGCCTTTCCTGGAGGCAGACAGGGAAAAAAAGCGGCAGCTGCTTGGAATCTATTTCTGGATTGTGCTGGCTGCGCTGGCGGTGCTCGGCGTCCGGTATCTGGTGGATTTCCTGCACTATGGCTTTGATAAAGACGCAGTTATCATGCAGATCAGAGAGGCGAGGGCTGTGGACGGTCTTCGTCCCCAGGATCCCCCGGAAGCACAGGCCTGGTCCTTCCAGATGTACAGAAAAGGGGTTCCGTTCTGGAAGATGTTTACGGAATATGGCCTGTTGGGAAGTCTTCTGCATTCTGCGGCAGGTGTATACGGAGGCATGAAAATTCAGGGACCCCGGTGGTATTATCTGGCCATGGGAGCTGTGTATGTGGTATTATATGTGCTGACAGGCATCTCAGTCTGGAAGAAAGGCGGGAAAAGCGGCCGCAGAAAATGGATTCTGCTCCATGTGACAGCAGCTGTTTCCTTTCTTCTTGTACTGTACAATGCCTATTTTGTGGATTTTCAGCCTCAGGGACGCTATCTGCTGCCCGTGTTTATCATGGCGGGACAGGGATTGTCCTGCGGCAGAGGTCTGACGGAAAAACGGATCTTTCAGGTATTGATCTGCACGGCTGCGGTTCTGTCGCTCTATTCCTTCGCGTCAGGAACACCGCAGCTCTGGGAGCTTTAAAAAGCGCGAAAAACAGGAGGAAAAAGGGATGATAAAGGAAGTAATTTTTGATATTGACGGTACGCTTTATGATTACGATTACGGACATGCCTTCGGCATGGAAGAGATGGGAAAATATATTACAGAACAGTTTGGCATCAGCCAGGAGGAGTTTCAGCAGACCTATAAGGAGCTGAATAAAGAGATTACGGAACGGCTGGGCCGCAACAACGCAGCGATTCACAGCCGGAGCATCCGGATGCAGAACATGCTGGAGCAGTGGGGAAAACCGCTGTTTCCCCATCTGAAAAATCTGTACCACCTTTACTGGGATACGCTTCTGAAGGTCAGCACCCCGGAGGCCGGAAGCCTGGAAGCGGTGAAAGAGCTTTATGAGATGGGAATTTCCATCGGCATCGGAACGGATATGACCACGCGGATGCAGTATGAAAAACTGGAGCATCTGGGCTTTGCTCCCTATATCAGCCATATTGTCACCAGCCAGGAGGCAGGCTTTGAGAAACCCCATCCGGAGGTGATGGCTCTCTGCATCCGCAAAGCCGGCTGCGCTCCGGAGGAATGTGTCTTTGTGGGTGATACCTTTAAAAAAGATGTGCAGGGAGCCCTCGACGCAGGCATGCACGCAGTATGGTACAACGTGAAGGAGAAGGCTCTGCCGGAACACACAGATCTGGCAGGAAAAGAGTATAAAGAGATACGGCATTTTGATGAGCTGGTGCCTTATATTAAGTCCCTGGCGTAGAGAATGAGGAGTTAAGAAAAATGGAAGAATTGAAATTTTTGGAGGAACAGCAGGTAAATCCGGGACTGCTGCGCGAGGTAGAAGCCTTTCGTGACGAGTATCCGGTTCCGGAAAGCGTAAAAAACCGGGTGACAAAGCCTCCGGTGCCCTTTTACGGAAAAGAGATTCTGGAGATGGCGATTGCGGCCATCCTGCAGGGAGAAAATGTGCTGCTGAGCGGCTCCAAGGCCACCGGAAAAAATATTCTGGCAGAGAATCTGGCCTGGATTTTTAACCGTCCTTCTTATAACATATCCTTTAATGTGAACACGGACAGCAGTTCCCTGATTGGCACAGATACCTTTGTAAATAATGAAGTACAGCTCCGTAAGGGGCCTGTGTACCAGTGCGCGGAAAACGGGGGCTTCGGCATTTTTGATGAAATCAATATGGCGAAGAATGACGCAGTGTCAGTTCTCCATGCCACGCTGGATTACCGGAGGCTTATCGATGTGCCGGGCTATGACAGAATCCAGCTTCATCCGGCTGCCCGTTTTATCGGAACCATGAATTACGGCTACGCAGGAACCAGAGAACTGAATGAGGCCCTTGTGTCCCGTTTCCTGGTGATTGATATGCCGGCTCTGGAGCATGATACGCTGATGCGGATTCTGCGCTCCAGTTTCCCGGACGCGAAGGAAGAAGGGCTGGAGACCTTCGCAGGCCTGTTCCTGGATCTGCAGCTGAAGGCTTCCAACAGTGAGATTTCCACAAAGCCGCTGGATCTGCGGGGCATGATTGCGGCCCTGAAGACAGTGCGCTGCGGGCTGAAGCCCCGGACGGCAGTTACCATGGGAATTACGAACAAGAGCTTTGATGTCTTTGAAAAGGAAATCGTCGGAGATATTGTGATGACCCGGATTCCGGAAGACTGGACGTCAGAGCAGATTTTTTAAGAGAAGGGACATATGGAAGACAAGGATTTAGAGCAGGAAGATTTTGAAGAATATCAGTATGAAATAGAAAACAGAATCCGAAATCTGTGCTGGACTGTCAGCGGGGACTACAGCCTGAATCTGAAGCTGGATACCATATCCTTCAAAAAATCCCCTTATGTCTCCCTTTATGACGCGGTAAAGCAGGGCGCTTTTTCCAAGTACTTTGACCGGGATGCTTTCGGACTGTATTTGGTAAAGAAGCTTTATTACGGAGCGGATGAGCAGCCATTGACCACGATCGCCCAGATGGCTGTGGACAGCGCCGTATACCGGAAGGTGAGCGTAGAACGGCCGGGAGTTCTGGAGATCCGGAAGAAAGCCTTTTCTGATGTCCTGGACTATGATTTTCACAGGCTTGCGGCCATGTATATCGGTCAGGTCAGAATCGCAGTCATGCAGGAAGCTGTCCGGGGAGAAGTAATGGTACAGTCCCGGATGCGCAAAGCTATGGATATGCTGAAAAGTCTGGAAGACACCGAAGATGTGATGGATATTATCCGGGTGGTGGATAAGCTTTACAACTGGCTGATCGACCCTTACTTTGAACGTAACCACGGGGATCTGGAGAAGGTTCTTTCTGTGTCTATGGCAGAGCTTAAGGAATACAGCTGGAAGGATTATCTGGAAGAAGAGGCCATGGAGGAAGATCTGGTTCAGGTCATGAACCGGATGGAGCAGGCGGTCACCCAGACGGCGGAAGTGGAGACAGGGGAGGAAAAGAAGGAAAGACGAATGAAGCGGGTTCTGGTGGATGCAGAAGCCGTGGAAAAAATGTATTCCTATATTGAGCTCAATTACGGCCGTTCCTATCTGACACCCGGAGAACAGGAGAGGCTGAACCGAAGCCTCTGCCGGGGCGCCCACGCGGATTGTAAGCTGTATTTCACAGACGGAATTCTTTCCAATATGGTGAAGCGGAACTATCAGTCCGAGTATGCGAGACGGGCAAAATCAGACAATCTGCGGGTCTACGGCCATAATCTGCGGGTCTCCCGGAGAAATATTGAGCAGCTTTCCGATACTCTGCGCCGGGCGCTGACCGTGCGCAGCGAGCGGGAGACCGTGCGCTCAGAATACGGAACGATAGTGCCCTCCAGACTGTGGAAACTGGGGCGGAGCCAGGACAAGAAGCTGTTTGACCGGGAAGTGAAAAAGGACAGCTCAGAGTTTGTGGTTCATGTCCTGATAGACGCCAGCGGTTCCCAGAGAAGCCGCCAGAGCCTGGTAGCCCTTCAGGGCTTTATCATCAGCGAGGCCCTGAGCATCGTAGGAATTCCCCATCGGGTCATGGGATTCTGCACGTTCTGGGATTATACAGTCATGCAGCGATACCGGGATTATGATGAGCCCAGGGAGGCAAACAAAAAGATTTTTGAGTTCCATGCCTCCTCCAACAACCGGGACGGCCTGGCTATCCGGGCGGCCGCGGCGAGCCTTAAGGAGCGGCCGGAGGAAAATAAGGTGCTGATCGTATTAAGCGACGGGCGGCCCAATGATATTGTTGTAAACCGGCCGGACAGCCGGAACCCGGCGCCCTATTCCGGAGATTACGCTGTGCGTGATACGGCTTCCGAGGTGCGCAAGGTCCGGGCAGAGGGGATCTCGGTACTGGGAGTTTTCGCGGGAGAGGAGCAGGATCTGATGGCGGAACGGCGGATTTTCGGCCGGGATTTCGCCTATATCCGTAATATTATGAATTTTTCCAGCGTGGTGGGACTGTATCTGAGGCGCCAGCTGGATGACACACCCTAGAGAAAATCACCGAAACGTGATAAAAATATCATAGAAGAAACGGACTTCCGGCCGCGTTTGAGGCGGGCGGAAGAAGGGTAGCTGAACATGAAACATTTGCTGAAGAAGCACTGGAAGATACTGCTCATATTTCTGATTCTGACAGGCTTTCTACTGTATCCTCCGGCGGTGCTGGCGGAAATCAAAGTGGAATTTGAGGATGCGGATTACGGAGCCGGAAGACACTGGAAGGCGCTGACTTCCTTTACGGAAAATGCCGGGTTGAACAGCGTCCGGGACACCTACAGCAAACCTGGAAAGGCCTGCGTATTTTTCTGGGACCTGCGGTTCCGGGATGGACGCACTCTGAAACGGATGGATCCCATAGATTACGATTCAGACAATGAAATCCGGGTGAAGGCTATACCCCTTTATATTAACGGGTTTTATGCCGGAAAGCTGGAAGGAGAAGAGCTTTTGGAGGCCTTCCGGCCAAATGAACAGGTGCGGATGTATGAGACGGACACCGGAACCATGGGCCTTCTGATTCAGGGAGAAGATTCCCAGCTGATCCCCACAGAAGTCTTTCAGGAATTTTACAGAGACGCGGCGGTGCGGTACGCCAGGACTGGTGTGCTGTATCTGATTCCGGCGCTGGCCGCTGCCGTCTTTGTTCTGGAGTTTTACTGGCGCAGGATCTGGCAGAAAAGAGAGGGGCGCTTTTTCCTGGCTGTGGACACGCTTCTGTATCTGGTGGGAGTGGCCGCGGTCATCCTGGTGCTGGCCGGAGCCTTTACTGGATCGTCGGAGCTTAATCCGGATGAGTCAGAAAGCATTTATTCCGTGCAGTATTATTTTAACCATTGGCTTCTTCCGGACGCCCGCCGGCTGGACCGGGAAGCTTATTCCGCGTTTGGAACAGCGCGTCTTACAGAATGGAATTTGTTTTACTTTTTGGCAGCCCAGATAGCGAGATTTTTTACTTTTGAGCATGCTGCCCGCTTTTTCAGCGTGCTCATGTTTGCGGGGCTGATGTATTTTTTGTTCTGGAATCTGAAAAAGAACCGTTTTTTACTCTGCGCGCTGTACCTGACGCCCCAGGTCTGGTATCTGTATACTTACTGCACTTCCGATGCCCTGGACTTCGCGGTGGGAGTGCTGGCTCTGTATCAGATCGCAGATTCTGACAGTATGCTGCACAGACTTCTGGAGAGTGGGATCCACAGGAAAAATGTCTGGAAACTGTTCCTGCTGGGATTTTTGTTTGCCAATATTTTCATGGCCAAGCAGAATTATTATGTACTTGCCATCTACGCTGTGGCCATGCTTTTGACCGATTTGCTGAAAGCGCCGAAGGAAAAGAGAAAGCGGCAGTTTACAGTCTGCCTGTGTCTGGCGGGTGCGGCTCTGCTGCTTTTGGGAATCCGCTGTATGCCGGACTTTGTACATTATGGAATTCACAGGAACCAGGTGCTGCTTGAAATGCAGGAGGCGCTTGCGATTCCGAAGCTGAATCCGGCTTCGCCGCCCTCGGTGCAGAGCTCTGCCTTTAATCTCCATGGGAAGGGAATCTCTTTGACGGATGTCCTGTTTCACATGGGAATGAATAAGACGTTGTATCGTTCCTTTGCCGGGACCTATGGAAGTCTTCAGTTCCCGGGGCCGGACTGGTATTACAGCCTTATGGGGATTCTCTATCTGATCTTCCTGGCCGTGGTCTGCTGGCAGATTATCCGGGAAAAGGGGCACGGAGAACGGAAGATAAAACTGGGCCTTTTGTTTGGCTGCAGTCTGATATCCTACGCGCTGGTAGTTTACAATGCGTGGTTTATTGATTTCCAGGCCCAGGGCCGCTATATGCTGCCGGTTCTGATTTTCGCGGCCCACGCCGCGTCTTTGAAATCAGAGATACCAAAGCAGAAATGGTTTCAGCTTTTGCTCTGTGCCTTTGCGGCGCTGTCACTGTATTCTTTTGCAGTGTACTGCGTTCCAAATATTCAGCCGCCATACTAAAGCGGGAAAAGGAGAAACAAAATGAAAGAGTATGAAGTAGTCCATGAAATTTTCAATCAGTGTTCCAATAATCAGATGCGGGATGTGTTTATTGAAGAAGTTCCCATTGAAGATCTGGAGCAGTATGTTGTAAACCGTCATAAAGGAGAGCGGGATTTCACCTATGAGAGAGAGGATCTGGAAGACGGTACGGTGATTTACCATGTGAATACCTCCGGGCTTCTGCAGCGGTATACCTTTACAGAGATCTGAAGCTGCTGAAAAATTTACTAATCTGTATTGACTGTGAACCTGCTTGATACTTTAGGATGGAAGGAAAGAGAAGCCTTTCGGATGGCTGGAGAGGGCCCGGAAAGGCGGGAGCAGGAGGAAACGGAGATGACGATTAGAGAGCTGGAACAAAAATCAGGGCTGGAAAGGGCAAATATCCGCTTTTACGAGAAGGCGAAGCTTCTGAATCCGGTGCGGCGTGAAAATGGATACCGGGATTATTCGGAAGGGGATTTGGAAACTCTCCGCAGAATCTGTCTGCTTCGGCGTCTGCAGTTTTCACTGGAAGAAATCCGTTCTCTGCAGGAAGGAAAGGAGGAGCTTTCGGAAGCTCTGGAAGCTCAGCTTCAGAGACTGGAGAAGAAAGAACAGGAGACAGAACGGGCCAGAGAGGTATGCCGCTCCATACAGCGTGACAGGGTGGAATTTGAGGGGCTGGACGCGGAAAAATATCTGACTCTGCTGGAGAAGCCTCTGCAGCAGGCGGAGCTGGGAGTCCAGGGATTTGACCAGCCGGAAGAGAAAAACGCGGCGCGGGACATGAGGCGGGAGACTGACCGCCTGCCCAGGCTGAGGGCGCCCTGGCGGAGATACTGGGCCCGCATGCTGGATTTGAACCTTTATAGTCTGCTGTGGAGCATTTTTCTTGTCTTTGGCTTAAAAGTCAATCTGTTAAGAATGGGCTCTTTTCTGACTGTGCTGGGCAACGTGGTGCCTCTTGGATTGATGCTGCTTCTGGAACCGGCATTTCTGCGGGGATTTGGGACGACACCGGGAAAAGCCATTCTGGGCTTCCGGCTGGAACATGAGGATGGAAGAAAGCTTACGTATCTGGAAGGAATGAACCGTACCTGGCAGGTGGTGCTGCGGGGCATGGGGCTTGGAATTCCCATCCACTCCCTGTATCGTTATTTTAAAAGCTATGGAATCTGCATGAGCGGAGAGCTTTTGAAATGGGAAGGGCTGGGCGAAGCTGAGCTTACGCTGAAGGATACAAAGGTCCGGAGGACGGTTCTGTATGTCATGGCGGCTCTTCTGATACTGGCGGCGGCTGCAGGCCTGAGCTTTGTTCTGCCTGCGCCTCCAAACCGGGGAGAGATTACCGTGGAAGAATTTGCGGAAAACTATAATTTCTATGCGGAATATTATAAAGATGATTTCTGGAACAAAAAGCTGAACGAAGAAGGGGAATGGGCGGATGCATCCACGGACATCGTATATCAGTTCCCGGCGTCTTTCCGGTGGCCGGGTTTTAGCTTTGAGGAAGAAGATGGAATTCTGACCGGGATGACAGTCCGGATAAAATTCGACGGGAGCGGAGAGCTTATGGACACGTTTCAGATGCAGCAGCAGATTGCGGCTCTGGCCTTTGCAGGAGCGGCAAAGGACGCTCATCTGTCTGCATGGACAGCGCTGAGGCTGGGAAACAGGCTGGCCGTACAGGAGAATGGCAGTCTTTCCTTTGAGGAGGCGGGAACAGAATTTTCTCTCCACACAGAGATGGAAAACTACAGGCAATGGTCTGGGAATTATCTTATGGGCGAGGGAGAAGGAGCCTGGTATCTGAGAGAATTTACCATGCGGTATGCAGAGTAAGAGGTGGAGTCTCCGGTCTGCAGGAAAAAGCATGTGGAGAAATAAAATATACGGAAGCCGTAATATCAATCAGGAGGATGGGATTTGGAAGCATTTTTTGAATGGGAAGAAAATTTTCTTCTGTTTCTGCAGAACAATATGAGAGGGCCTGTGCTGAATACAGTGATGCAGTTTATTACATCCCTGGGAGACGGAGGCTTTCTGGCGATTCTGACCTGTCTGGTTCTCCTCCTGGTTCCCCGCTGGAGAAAAACGGGGCTTACAGCGTCTCTGTCACTGGCTCTGGATTATCTTTTTTTGAATCTGATTCTGAAAAATCTGGTGGCGAGAGTGCGGCCCTATGTGCTAATCGAAAAGCTTCATCTGATGGCGAAGGAGCCCTCGGATTATTCTTTCCCATCGGGGCACAGCGGGGCGGCTTTTGCCGTGGCAAGCGTGCTGTTTCTGTGTATGCCCCGGAAGGTGGGGATTCCCGCGATGGTTCTTGCGGCGCTGATTGCCTTTTCCAGGCTTTATCTGGGCGCGCATTTTCCCACAGATGTGATCGGCGGTATTCTGGTTGGATGCCTGACGGGGTGGATTTCCTGGAGGGTGGTATGGAAGAGAAAAAACAGAAAAAGAACATAAAAAAGAGGCTGCCCTCTTTTGTGGAATAGAATCCACAGAAGAGAGGCAGCCTTTCTATCTGTCTGCATTGTGTTTATTTAATCCTGGCTTCCAGTGCATCCCCATTTACATCAATGACAATGGTCTCCCCGGTGGAGATGTCTCCGCCGAGAATCAGCCTTGCAGCCAGCGTCTCCACATGCTTCTGCATGTATCGCTTCAGAGGACGCGCGCCGTACACCGGGTCAAAGCCATGGTCAGCGATAAAGTTCTTGGCCTCAGGAGTAAGCTCAATGTTCAGCTCACGCTCAGCCAGACGGTCATTCAGCTCTTTCAGCAGCAGGTCGATGATGGAGGCAATGTTGCTCTTGGTCAGCGGCTTGAAGAGGATGATTTCATCCAGACGGTTCAGGAACTCCGGACGGAAGTGGTTCCGCAGGTCGTTCATTACCATCTCCTGAGCATCTGCTTTGATATTGCCGTTTTCATCGATACCCTCCAGCAGATAGGGCGAGCCGATATTTGAGGTCATAATCAGGATCGTGTTCTTGAAATCCACAGTCCGGCCCTGGGAATCGGTGATACGTCCGTCATCCAGTACCTGCAGCAGTACATTGAATACATCAGGATGAGCTTTCTCGATTTCATCGAACAGTACAACTGAGTATGGCTTTCTGCGGACGGCCTCTGTCAGCTGGCCACCTTCTTCATATCCCACATATCCGGGCGGCGCTCCGATAAGCCTTGAGACGGAATATTTTTCCATATAC
>CALWAV010000155.1 GCA_944375745.1 uncultured Merdimonas sp. | reverse complement strand
AGTGGATGATCGGGATCGGCTCGCCCCAGTAACGCTGACGGGAGAATACCCAGTCACGCAGTTTGTAGTTTACCGTCTTCTTTCCGACGCCCATCTTCTCGATGATGTGGGGCGCTTCCTTTTTCAGAACCGCAGACTCCATGCCGTTCCAGTCTCCGGAATTGATCATGGTTCCGCTGGCCTCAGTATAGGCTTCTGTCATATTTTCAATCTCTTTTCCATCCTTTGCGATAACCTGGATGATCGGGAGATCGAATTTCTTCGCAAACTCAAAATCGCGGTCGTCATGAGCCGGCACGCACATGATGGCTCCTGTACCGTAATCAGCCAGAACATAGTCGGACAGCCAGATGGGAAGCTTTGCTCCGTTCATGGGATTGATGCAGTAGCTGCCGGTGAAGACGCCGGTCTTCTCCTTGTCCTGTACACGGTCCACGTTGGAACGCATGGAGGATTTGAAAATATAGTCCTCCACAGCCGCTCTCGTTTCGTCTGTGGCAAGCTCTTTCGCCAGCTCATGCTCCGGAGCCAGCACCATGAAGGTGGCACCGTACAGGGTATCCGGTCTGGTGGTGTATACTGTGATCTTCTTGTCGCTTCCGTCTACCGGGAACTCTACCTCGGCGCCGTAGGATTTTCCGATCCAGTCCGTCTGCATCTTCTTTACCTTCTCCGGCCAGTCCAGCTTGTCCAGATCATTCAGAAGACGGTCCGCGTAGGCTGTGATCTTCAGCATCCACTGACGCAGATTTTTCTTGGTCACAGGGGTGCCGCAGCGCTCACAGACGCCGTTTACCACCTCTTCATTCGCAAGTCCGGTCTTACAGGAAGGACACCAGTTGATGGGAAACTCCTTCTCATAGGCCAGTCCTTTTTTGAACATCTGCACAAAGATCCACTGAGTCCACTTATAGAACTTCGGATCTGTAGTATTTACTTCCATATCCCAGTCATAAAGAGCTGCGATATCATTGATCTGCTTCTTGATATTCTTTATATTCTCCGCTGTGGAAACCGCGGGATGAATTCCCATCTTAATCGCATAGTTTTCAGCAGGAAGTCCAAACGCGTCCCAGCCCATGGGATGAATAATATAATGTCCCTGCATCAGCTTGTAGCGGCTCCATACATCACTGATGACGTAGCCTCTCCAATGTCCCACATGAAGTCCGTTTCCTGACGGATAGGGGAACATGTCCAGACAATAGTATTTCGGCTTCTTTCCGTCATTGACGTTTACCGGATGCTCTTCCCATCTCTTACGCCATTTCTCTTCCACCGCCCGGTGGTTAAAGGGTACTGCCATTTTCATTACACTCCTCTTAATTATTCCTGCAGGCTGCGAACTGGAAGGCATCAGGCGCCCTTCTCCTTTTCCTGCCCGCCGGCAAAGTCCATTTTAACAGACTCTCACTGCATTTTATCATAATCATACAGGGCCGATTTGTCAAGTCAAATACCGGAGCAAACGTTACGATTCAAAGCCGGTTCAGACAGGGAAACAGATGTGTCGTGACGGCACGTAAGCATCTGTTTCCCTGTCTGAATCAGGACTGTGAATAACGGCTAAACCGCCCACTGGCTGTTGTACAGCTCCGCGTAAAAACCGTTTTCCTCCAGCAGGCTCTCATGGGTTCCCTGCTCAATGATCTGCCCGTCCCGCATGACCAGAATCCGGTCAGCCTCTTTGATCGTAGACAGACGGTGGGCCACGATAAAGCTGGTTCTGCCCTCCATCATCTTTGCAAAGGCATCCTGTATCTTCAGCTCTGTACGGGTGTCGATGGAAGAGGTCGCCTCATCTAGAATCAGCATGGGCGGCAGGCAAAGCATGACGCGGGCAATACACAGGAGCTGCTTCTGGCCCTGGGACAGGCTGCCTCCGTCTTCAGACAGCACCGTATCATATCCCTTGGGAAGACGCCGGATGAAGCTGTGGGCATAGGATGCTTTCGCAGCCTCGATGATTTCCTCCTCCGTGGCACCCGGCTTTCCATAAGCGATATTTTCCCGAACCGTAGCAGATTTCAGCCAGGTCTCCTGCAGCACCATGCCGTACTGCTCTCTCAGATTCTTTCTGGTAAGCTCCCGGATATCCTGTCCGTCCACGGCGATTCTGCCTTCGTCCACATCATAGAAGCGCATCAGAAGATTGATCAGCGTACTCTTTCCGCAGCCGGTAGGGCCTACAATGGCAATCCGCTGGCCCGGCTCCACATGGAGATTCAAATCCCGGATCAGCTCTCTGTCTTTTGTATAGGAAAATGCCACATCAGAAAGATCTACTCTTCCTTCCGCCTTTTCTATCTGCGGTCCGTTTTCAGCATCCGGCGTCATAGGCTTTTCATCAATAAACTCGAAGACTCTGGCCGCACAGGTCATGGCGTTCTGAAGCTCTGTCACTACGCCGGAAATCTCATTGAAAGGCTTTGTATACTGATTCGCATAGCTGAGGAAACAGGACAGCTGGCCCACGCTTAAAGCCCCCCGTATCACCGCAAAGGCTCCTGCCACGCCGACTCCCGCATAGACCAGGCTGTTTACAAAACGGGTAGCCGGGTTTGTGATGGAAGAAAAGAAAATGGCCCGAAGACTGTGTTTTTCCAGCCTTTTGTTGATCCCGTCAAAACGGGATACAGCTTCCTTCTCATAGCCAAAGGCCTTGACTACCTTCTGGTTTCCCACCATCTCGTCAATGAGCCCTGTCAGCTCGCCTCTGGTCTCTGACTGAAGACGGAACATCTTGTAAGTGCTCTTTGCTATAAAGCTTGCCACAATAAAAGATACCGGTGTTACACAGACCACCACCAGTGTAATCCAGACATTGACCGACAGCATAAAAAGAAGGGTTCCAAGAATGGTCATCACCCCCGTAAAAAGCTGGGTAAATCCCATCAGAAGTCCATCGGAAAACTGATCGATATCCGCAATCAGCCGGCTCACAATGTCTCCCTGGGGGTGGCTGTCGATATAGCTTAAGGGCAGATCCTGCATGTGGTCAAAGGCTTCCGTCCTTACATCCATAACTACTTTATAAGTCATATGATTGTTGCAGAGATTCATCAGCCACTGGAACAGCGATGTAGCGCCAATCACAACGCCCAGGCGGATCAGAAGAACAGTAAGAGCGCCAAAATCCACTCTTCCTTCTCCTATCATATAGTCAATGGCATCTCCGGTCAGCACCGGAGCGTAAAGGGTCAGCGCCACGGTCAGCACCGCAAACAGCAGGGAGGCAGCCAGATACAAGCGGTATCCCGCAATATAATGAAGGACTCTTTTCAGTGTGGATTTATGCTTCATGTGCCTTTTCCTCCTCTGCTGATGCCTGAGACAGGCAGATTTCTCTGTATACCTCACAGTTTTTGTAAAGCTCTTCATGAGAGCCGATGCCTGCCACTTTTCCGTCATCCAGCACAATGATTTTGTCTGCCTGACGGACAGTCGCCGCTCTCTGGGACACCAGAAAGACAGCTGAGCCTGTCTTTTTCTCCCGCAGAGCCTTCCTGAGTCTCGCGTCCGTGGCAAAGTCCAACGCCGAAGCGCTGTCATCGAGAATCAGAATCTCCGGATCCCGTACCAGCGCCCGGGCTATGGTAAGTCTCTGCCTCTGGCCGCCGGAAAGATTGCGGCCGCCCTGCAGGATCTCCTCATCCAGCCCTTTTTCCTTTTTCTCTACGATTTCCAGGCCCTGGGCCGTCTTCAGCGCTTCCAGGATCTCTTCATCAGAAGCATCCTTTTTCCCCCACCTCAGATTGTCGCGGATGGTTCCGGAAAACAGAACCGCTTTCTGAGGAACCACACCCACTCTCTGGCGCAGCCCCTGGAAGGTATAATTCCGTACATCCACGCCATCCACCAGAACGCTCCCTTCCGAAGTATCATAAAACCGTGGAATCAGATTCACAAGGGTAGACTTCCCGGAACCGGTTCCGCCGATGACGCCGATGGTTTCTCCGGGCCATGCCTGAAAGCTTACATGCTCCAGAGCGGCCTCCGCCCCTTCCTGGTAAATCATACTCACATCCCGGAACTCCACACAGGGAACTGTGCCTGCCGGTTCTCCGCCGGCACAGGTTCCTTCCCTCATGCCCGGCTCCTGGTCAAAGACACTGTTAATTCTGGAAAGGCAGGCAAGAGAACGGGTTACGTTTACAATCAGATTGGCCAGCTTGATAAGCTCCACCAGGATCTGAGACATATAATTGACAAGAGCCACCACCTGCCCCTGGGTCAGAATTCCGCTGTCCACCTGCTTTCCTCCGGTCCAGACCAGAAGAATTACCGCCCCATTGATAACCGCATAGGTAAGAGGATTCAGAAGGGCCGAAATCTTTCCTACAAACAGCTGGGTTTTCATCAAAGCGGCGCTGTCCGCGTGAAATGTCTCCTGCTCATCCTTCTGACGGTTAAAAGCCCGCACCACCCGGACCCCTGACAGGTTTTCCCGTACATGGAGCAGCACCCGGTCCAGCTGTCCCTGCACTTTCCGGTAAACCGGAATCGTAATTCCCATGATTCCAAACACCACGACAAAAAGAATGGGAATCACACCCAGGAAAATCAGGGCACATTTCACATCGATTGTAAACGCCATGATCATGGCTCCGAATACGATAAACGGAGAACGAAGAAACAGACGAAGCACCAGATTCACGCCTGTCTGCACCTGATTGATATCACTGGTAATCCGGGTGATCAGCGTGGACGTCCCGATGGAATCCAGTTCTTTGTAGGAAAAGGAATTCAGATGCTCAAACAGCGCCTTTCTCATCTGTGTACTGCATCCTACAGCCGCTTTTGCCGCGAAATACTGAGCCGTAATAGAACTTGCAAGTCCAATCAGCCCCAGAAGAATCAGAATTCCTCCTCTTCCCAGTACATAGCCCGAATCACGGTTCGCAATTCCCACATCAATAATATCTGCCACCACCAGCGGAACAAACAGTTCAAAGCTGGCCTCCAGCAGTTTAAACAGAGGTCCCAGAATACTTTCCTTCCGGTAATCTCTCATAAAATGCAGCAGCCGCCCCATCGCCAATCTCCTCCTTTACGCATATACGAAAGTATTTTACGCCAATACAGAAATTTTTACAAGTTCCAAAACACATGCATAAAAAGAGGGGGCCGGAGAAACCTCCGGCCCCGCTGTCCCACAGACAAATGCCTGCGGACATAAACTTTATTTGTCATCACTTTCTGCCGCTCTTGCAGCCACTTCCTTCTCCTGTACATCAGAAGGAGCCTGCTCATAGCGTGCAAATTCATAAGAGAACTCTCCGCTTCCGCCTGTCATGGAACGCAGGTCTGTGGAGTAGCCGTAGATCTCTGTCATCGGCACATCCGCCACTACCTGCTGCTTTCCGCCCGCCACCGGATTCATGCCCAGCACACGGCCCCGGCGCTTGTTCAGATCACCCATAACATCTCCGGTATACTTATCCGGAACAGTCACGGTCATCGTCACAATCGGCTCCAGAAGAACCGGATTTGCGTCCATAAAGCCCTTTTTGAAGGCCTGAATGGTCGCTGTCTTGAAGGCCATCTCGGAGGAATCCACCGGATGATAGGAGCCGTCATAAAGGACAGCCTTTACGCCTACTACCGGGTATCCGGCCAGGGGTCCCTTCACCACAGATTCCTGAATTCCCTTTTCCACAGCCGGGAAATAGTTCTTCGGAACCGCGCCGCCCACTACAATCTGTTCAAATACATAAGGCGTCTCCAGATCTCCGGAGGGCTCGAAGGTCATCTTTACATGTCCATACTGGCCATGGCCGCCGGACTGCTTTTTATATTTGGAATCCACGTCCGCTTTCTTACGGATGGTCTCACGGAAAGCCACCTTCGGACGCTCCAGTTCAATCTCCACCTTGAACTTGTCGGCCAGCTTGCTGGCTACCACATCCAGATGCTGATCACCCATTCCGTACAGCAGAGTCTGGCGGTTCTCGGAATCGTTCACGCTCTTCAGCGTCAGATCCTCTTCCATCATTCTGGCCAGAGCCTGGGATACTTTATCCTCATCGCCTTTATTCTTTGTTCTGTAGCGCTTATATGTATAAGGCTTGGAAATCTCGGTCTTTCCATAGAGCACCGGCGTAGCCTTCGTGGACAGAGTATCGCCTGTCTTTGTGCTGGAGAGCTTTCCGATCGCTCCGATATCACCTGCATGGAGTTCCGTCACTTCGATGGGCTTATTTCCCTGCATAATATAGAGCTTGTTCAGTTTTTCTTCCGTATCACGCTCCTGATTATACAGCACATCATCCGATTTGATAACGCCGGAGGACACCTTGATCAGAGAATATTTTCCGATGAAGGGATCCACGATGGTCTTGAACACATAAGCGGATTTTGCCTTGGAAAAATCGTAATTTGCCTCGAAGATCTCGTTGGTCTTTGTATTGATTCCGTTGCAGGCCTTCTTATCCGGACTCGGGAACAGCTCCACAATATCATTCATCAGATTGTGAATATTGCGGATCTCTGTGCTGGATCCCATGGATACCGGAATGATATCGCCATCGCATACATTAAACTTCATAGCCGCGCGGATTTCGCCAAAGGTGAACTCTTCGCCATTGAAATATCTTTCCATAAATTCCTCAGAAGTCTCCGCCACGGCATCCATCAGAGCCTCCCGGCAGATAGACAGATTCTCCTTGGAATACTCCGGAATCGGGCAGGGCTCCCGCTTTCCGATCTCTGTAAAGCGGCGGCCTTCCATCTTGCACACATTGATATAGCCTACAAATTTTTCATTTTCACGGATAGGCATATAGAACGGCGCAATCTTCTTGCCGTACAGCTCTGTCAGATCCTCCACAACCTGGCGGAAGGACGCATGGTCCACATCCATCTCCGATACGAAAACCATTCTTGGCAGCTTGTATTTGTCGCAAAGCTCCCATGCCTTCTGAGTGCCGACTTCCACTCCGGCCTTTCCGGATACAACAATAATCGCCGCGTCCGCTGCGGAAACCGCTTCCTCCGCCTCGCCGACGAAATCAAAATATCCCGGTGCATCCAGTATATTGATCTTGCAGTCCTGCCAGATAAGCGGAACCACGGAAGTGGTGATTGAGAACTTTCTCTTGATCTCTTCCTTATCATAATCACTGATTGTGTTTCCGTCTGTCACCTTTCCGATGCGGGTCGTCAGCCCGGATACGTACGCCATCGCTTCCACCAGACTGGTCTTGCCGCATCCGCCGTGTCCCAGCAGCACTACATTGCGAATCCTGTCAGTTGTGTAAATATTCATGCCTCTTCCTCCGATTACTTGATTTTACAATCCAAAACGGGTTCTCTGCCGGACTACACAACGCCAGAAAAGAAAGCCGTCGGATCACTATGGTTATATTCTACTAAAATTCAGAATAAAGTTCAAGCCTTTTATGCAGATTTGACAAGTTTTCCGTGTTATTTTTGTGGTATTTTTCTCTGTTTTTTCCTTTTCTTCTGTTTTTCCGGTTTTATCTTCCAAATCCGCCCTTTCTTGCTTAAAACTCACACCGCTTCTTGCTTTTTCGCTTTAAAGCAAAACAGCATTGACATTTATACGCAAAAACTTTAAACTAGAAAGTCGGAGGGCCGGTATAGAAATACAGGCCCCGGAAACCGTTTGAATTTAAAGGAGTATTTGCATGAAGATAGAGACTGTTGGATTCATAGGCCTTGGACTGATCGGGGGCTCCATTGCCAAAGCAATCAAAATGTATCATCCGGAAATCCGCATCCTGGCTTACATGAGAAACCGGGAGACGCTGGAACAGGCTGTCCGGGAAGGAACCGTAGATGCGGCCTGTCAGGCTGTGGACGAAGAATTTGCCGCCTGTGATCTCATTTATCTCTGTGCTCCCGTTTCTACCAATGCCCTTTATCTGGAAAAGCTGAACGCACTGGTTCCCGACACCTGTCTTCTGACAGACGTGGGAAGCACCAAAACAGATATCCATGAGAAGGTCCGTTCCCTGGGGCTTACCGGCCGTTTTATCGGCGGCCATCCCATGGCCGGCTCCGAAAAGACCGGATATGAAAACGCCAAGCCTCATCTGATTGAAAACGCATATTATATCATCACTCCGGGAGAAAACGCTTCAGCGCAGGCCATAGAAGCATTTACCGCATTCACAGCCTCTCTCAAGGCCATTCCCATGGTACTGGACTACCGGCAGCACGATTTTATCACAGCCTGCGTAAGCCATCTTCCCCATCTGATCGCTTCCTCTCTTGTGGAGCTGGTCCGCGATCTGGACGGTCCTCAGGAACTGATGAAGCAGATTGCCGCAGGAGGCTTCAAGGATATTACGCGGATCGCCTCCTCATCTCCCGAAATGTGGGAGCAAATCTGCATGACCAACTCTGAAAACATTATCCGGGTGCTGGACCATTACCGGGAACAGCTGGACGAACTCAGAAAAGAACTGACAGAAAAAGACGCCGGAAAAATTCATGATTTTTTTGCTGCCGCAAAGGACTACCGCAATTCCATTCCGGACGCTTCCGCCGGACCTTTGAAAAAGGTATACGCCTTTTACTGTGATATGGTGGATGAAGCAGGAGGCATCGCCACACTGGCCACAATTCTTGCTTCAGGAGGCATCAGTCTCCGGAATATTGGTATCATTCACAACCGGGAATTTGAAGAAGCCGTCCTGCGGGTGGAGCTTTATGATGAAGAAGCCTACCAAAAAGCCGTGGCTCTTCTGCGGAAATACCGCTATACCATTTATGAGCGGTAGAAGCCGCATACAGAAATTCAGATAAGATTTATAAGGAGATTATGTTTCTATGAAATTTACACGCACTGCAGGATTAAAAGGGGAAATCACAGTCCCCGGCGATAAATCCATCTCACACCGCGCCGTCATGTTCGGTTCACTGGCAGAAGGCATCACCACAGTCCGGAATTTTCTGCGGGGAGCCGACTGTCTTTCTACCATAGACTGCTTCCGCCGTCTCGGAATTCAGATTGATGAGACTCCGGAACAGATTACCATTCACGGGAAAGGGCTTCACGGCCTTTCTGCTCCTTCTCAGATCCTGGACGCGGGAAACAGCGGCACAACCACCCGCCTGATCTCCGGCATCTTAAGCGGCCAGAATTTTGAAACCACACTCACCGGAGACGCCTCCATTCAGAAGCGTCCCATGGGAAGAATCATAGAACCGCTGACAGAAATGGGAGCTTCCATCGTAAGCCTTTCCGGAAACGGCTGCGCCCCCTTGAAGATTCAGGGACGTCCTCTCCGCGGAATTCATTACCGCACAAAAGTGGCATCTGCCCAGGTGAAATCCTCTATTCTTCTGGCGGGGCTCTACGCGGACAGCCCCACCAGCGTCACAGAGCCGGCCCTTTCCCGAAACCACTCAGAGCTGATGCTCCGCCAGTTCGGAGCAAAAGTACAGACCGAGGGCACTACCGCCACAATCTGGCCGGAGCCTTCTCTTTCCGGACAGGAAATCACAGTTCCCGGCGATATTTCCTCTGCCGCCTACTTTATCGCGGCGGCTTGTATTACGCCGGATTCCGAGCTTCTGATTCGGAACGTGGGAATCAATCCCACGCGGAACGGCATCCTGCAGGTCTGCCGTATGATGGGCGCGGACCTCACCGTACTGCCCTATCCGTCCGGAGAAGGGGAACCGGCTGCCGATCTGCTTGTGCGTACTTCTTCCCTGAAGGGCTGTGTCATCGAAGGAAGCCTGATTCCTACCCTTATTGACGAGCTGCCGGTCATCGCTGTCATGGCATGCTTCGCCAGCGGCACCACAGTCATCCGGGACGCGGCCGAACTGAAGGTCAAGGAATCCAACCGGATTGACGCCATGGCTGAAAACCTTACCGCCATGGGAGCCCAGGTCACCGCCACAGAAGACGGCCTGATCATAGAAGGCGGCCGCCCCTTACGGGGAGCCGCCGTAGACAGCCGTCTCGATCACCGGATTGCCATGTCCTTCGCCATAGCCGCTCTGAACGCGGACGGAGAGACGGAAATCCGGGACGCCGAGTGCGTCAATATTTCTTATCCGGAATTCTATCAGGATTTAAACAGAATTTCTTCCAGAACCTGAGCCACTCCCTCCTCTGTGTTGGCAGGGGCGATCCGGTCCGCCTGACGTTTTACGCTCTCCGGGCTGTTTGCCACTGCCACACCCAGGCCGGCGCTTTTCAGCATATCCACATCATTTTCCGCGTTTCCGAAAGCAACCACCTCATCCATGCTGACACCCAGACGGGCCGCAGCTTCCCGGAGAGCTGCTCCTTTGCCGCTGTTCTGATTGGAGATCTCCAGGCGGTAATGGGTGGAGGATGTCACATAGAATCCTCCGATTCTTTCCAGTTTTGCAAACCATTCCACTTTATCCAGAGGCCCGTCACAAATAATATCCAGGGCATCCAGATCCTTCTTATGTCTCCGGATAAACGCAAAGATATCTTCCACGGGAGTCCGGGTCCTCTGCAGATAAGACACCGCCCTGTCCGGCGCACCGTAATGAACCGGGTTCTCCAGAAAACGCCTGCCCGCGTAAGGCTCTCCATCCAAGAACACTTCAACGGCTGTTCCCGGCTCCGCTTCCAGCGCTCCCAGAAGTTCCTCCACCTTTTTCTCATCCATGGGACAGGAAAAACTCCTCTCTCCGCTTTTCGGATCATAAGTGGCAGCTCCATTAGAGGTAATCGCATAGGTCAGTCCCCGGACGCTCATTACCTCTTCCGGCAGGGAAGTGTATGCCCGGCCGCTGGCCACAACCAGATAAATTCCGGCCTCTGCCGCCTGTTCCAGTATCCTCTTTGTACGCTCCGGAAGATGGCTGTTCTCATCCAAGGCAGTCCCATCCAGATCCAGGGCTATCAGCTTTATCTTCTGCATGGCGTTCTCCTCTTTTCTTTTTCTCTATTTGATAAACATCGCATCCCCGAAAGAGAAAAATCTGTATCTCTCCTTTACAGCCTCCTCATAAGCTTTCATGATCGTTTCCTTATCCGCAAATGCCGATACCAGCATTAGAAGGGTGGACTCCGGCAGATGGAAATTTGTGATCAGCGCGTCCATGATCTTGAAACGGTAGCCAGGATAAATAAAAATATCCGTCCAGCCGCTTCCTGCCCGCAGGATGCCATCCTCCCCTGTGGCAGACTCCAGTGTACGGCAGCTGGTAGTTCCCACGCAGATC
>CALWAV010000154.1 GCA_944375745.1 uncultured Merdimonas sp. | reverse complement strand
CCAGATCGCCATATCCGTTCTTCGTGATGAATACCGGCTCCCGGCGTGCATGGCAGATGTCCGAAATCTCATTGGTGTTGCGAAGGTCTGTAATCGGTCTGATCTGCGGCATATCGCACCTCCTTTCCTTTGTACATTATTATAGCATAATTATGTGCAAAGATACAGGGGACAGACAAAAAGTTTACAAAAATTTTTTGTGGATGCCGCCTGCTCCGTCACACCTCGGTAACAGGGCAGGATGCCGCCCACAAGAACCGCTATATTCAGTTGTTAAGCAGTTTTTGATAGATTTCTAAATCCTTGTCCGTAAAGACATTGAAAATTACTTGTTGAATGGAGCTGTCCTCCTCAAGAAAGCTCCTAACTGTTTTGACTGCGATTTCAGCCGCCCGTTCCTGGGGAAAATGGAAAACGCCAGTCGAAATACAGCAAAAGGCAATAGACTGTACCTCATTCTCTGCGGCAAGCTCCAGGCAAGATTGATAACAGCTTGCCAAGAGATCACAGTCACTTTTGCGAAGCGGTCCTGAAATAATCGGCCCAACCGTATGCAGCACATATTTGCAGGGAAGATTGTAGGCAGGCGTAATTTTAGCGGTCCCCGTTTCTTCCTCATGCCCCTGCGCCTGCATAATCTCGTTACACTTGATCCGAAGCTCGACGCCGGAAAGCGAGTGAATGATGTTATCAATGCAGGAATGGCAGGGCTGCCAGCACCCGAGGAGGGCGCTGTTGGCCGCATTTACGATAGCGTCGCAGCGAAGTCTTGTGATATCTCCCTGCCAGAGAGAGATTCTGGTATCTTTTCGGACTGAGGGCAGCGATTCTCCATCCACGATGCCTCTTTCCCGTACCATTTCCGTGAGATATGCGTCCTGAACCTTCAAAAATTCCTCCGACGCCGGATAGGGCGGCCGTACATTAAACAGGGAGCGTAAAAATCGCCACTGCTCCTCCTCTCCATTCGGAACCGCAAGCTCCCGATACTGAGGCATTTCCTTCTGAAGCTGCCGGATCAGCCAGATTCTTCTTTCTTCCTGAGTTTTATTCTTCACCCTTTTCACCCGCCTTTTCTATGCTTAAACTTTCCGCACCTGCGTTCTCTTTCTTTTCCTTTTCTTCTGCTGTGCCTGCTTCTCTTCGAATATCCTCCAGACTTCTGGCGATGTCGTCGTTGATGCCCACGGCACGGCTGCCAAAGCTCTCCGGCACGACCGCCTCATCCAGATTCAGGCGGACCAGCGCCCAATCCCGGTTCTCCCGCACCATCCGTTCAAACGGGAAACGGATAATCGTCGGGGTGTTAAAGCCCACGCCCAGCTCCAGGAGAACTACTTTGTCCGCCTTGTGCTCTTTTAAGAACGCGCCATAGCGGGCCGCCGCTTCATTCCAGTGCTCATCCTCCACAAAATACTGGTCACAGCGCAAGTGCATCGCCATCTTTCCTCCGCAGACCGGACAGCGGGGAACAAGGTTTGTGGGAACCAGACAGTCTTTCCGGGCCAGATTCATCCGGTGAAACAGTCCGATTCCGTCATAGACCTTATCATGGCAGCCCCGTGCGCACTGTATCTCCCCGTAATCTCCCTGGGTCGCAAAGATATTTTCATCCGCAAACCCTGCTTTCCAGAACTGGTGATCCACGTTGGTCGTCAGGACAAAGTGCGGCTTATCCTTCACAAGATCATAAACCGTCTGATAAAGGGGCATGGCAGGAGGCTCCACCCGGTTCAGCCAGGCATGCTTTGACCAGTAGCCCCACTTTGCCTCCTCAGAAGGGAACGGATAGAAGCCCGCGCTGTACATATCTGTCATATAGGCGGAACCGTATTTCTCAATAAATTCACGGAAATTGTCCGTAAACCGCTTTCCTCCGTAGTTCAGTCCTGCTGCCGTCGAAAGCCCTGCTCCGGCTCCGATCAGGACCGCGTCTGCCCTCTCCAGAAGCTGCGCCGCTTCCCGGATCTGCTGCTCATAAGGCGTGCACTGAAATACGTAATCTCCCGCAGGCACGCCGCTCAAAAACTGCGAAAAATCCACTTTTTTACTCTTCTTTTCTCTGCTTAATATCTGAATTGCCATGGTCTTTTCCTTCCTTCTTCTGTCTTGCTCTCCTGCCGCACCGCCCTGTTTCTTTTATGTTTTCTGATTTACTTCTGTTTTCTGCTTATTTTACATCTTTTTGGGTCTGTCTTACAAGCCAGCTTTACTTTCTTACCACGCTGATCCTTTCCTGGATGTGGTTTCCGCTGGTCATCTCATCTGCTACCGCAATGGCGTAGTCCGCATAGCTGATAATGCTTTCGCCCTTCTCATTCAGCGTCAGTTCCTCGCCGCCGAGAATATAGGATCCGGTTCTTTCTCCTTCTGCCTGGAAATCACCGGCAGGGCTGATGTAGGTCCAGCGCACATCCTTTCTCTCCCGGAGCTCGCCAAGCGCCTTTGCCATCGCCGCGGCCAGAGGCTTGAACGCGTCCGGGAAATCCGGTCCGTCCGCCACACAGGCCGTATGCTCCGGATTCACATAGAGGCTTCCTGCTCCGCCGACTACCAGAAGTCTCGTCTCTGTCCCGGAAAGGATATCGCAGAGGTGCTTTAAAGAGGTGCTGTGCTGCGGCAGCGTCTCCTCTGTCCATGCGCTGAAGGCATCCACAACCACATCGAACTGTTTCAGGTCTTCCGCTGTCAGATCAAACAGATCTTTGCGGATCACCTTCTGCGCCGCGCCCTGATTCTCCCCTCTTACTATGGCGGTCACGTCCAGATCTCTTTCTACTGCTTCCTTTACAATCAGTTTTCCTGCTTTCCCGTTTGCACAAACAACTGCTGCTTTCATGATAGTTCCTCCTCTTTTTGTTGTAATCTCTTTTGTTACATCTTGTGTTATTAAAATATCACGTTTTAGTTGTAATGTTAATAGTTACATTTAAGTTTTTTTAAATTTTTACCTTTTTGTTCTGCCCAGACAAAAGAGCCTGCCCCTTGTGCTTAAGGAACAGGCTCCATGCCGTTACTTTCTATTTTTGTGCCGGAAGCACCTTACCAAAAAATATTTCTGACTTACTTCTCCTGTCCGCATTCCCGTTTCATGGCAGAATACCCGATCAGCACTGTCCACACATAAGCGCAGGTCTTGGGAATCATCAGCATTCCAATCATGGGAACGGCATCCGCCCACAGAACCACCGGGATATAGAAGCCAAAACTCAGCACAATAGTCAGCCACATCCACCGGAAAACCCTGTCTTTCTGTTCCTTTGCGCTGCGGTAAAACAGGAGAACCACCAGAAGTCCCAAGAGGGCAAAGGGGATGTTGCGGTAAATGCCACAGGAAAGGGGCGCTTCCGCGCTGAGCCACTGATTCTGGGGCAGCAGGCACAGCAGAATGCGCAGACCTGCCAGTCCGTACACAGCTGCCGTAAGGTCTTTCCGTCCCTGCACCTGATAACGCAGCCGCCACACATAGTACAGCAGCACGTAGAATTATGATTCCAATCGTAATGACTGAAATCAGATAAACGGTATCAAAAAGTGTTTCCATTACTGCCTGCATATATTATCTCTCCTTTATTTCTGTTTTCAGGGCAAATCTCAGCAGGAACAGAGCATGTTCTCAGAAGGCTCAGAAATCCGTCCTTTCTGAACAATGTTCATTTTCCGGCGAAAAAAATTTACACGCATCCATAGAAATTTGACCCTCGCGGTGTTCGCCAAATGGACGCGCAAGCGCGTCAAGCTTGGCTCACTGCCCGCGGGAATAAAGAGTCCTGCGGATAATCTCCAGCACAGGTGCAGGGTCATAATCCTCTTTCAGCAGAGCGGAAAGCATCAGGGAAAACAGCGCCTCCGCAAACGCTTCCACCGTAAACTGCTCCGTAAAGGCATCCGGCCGAATCCTGGCGTCCTGTCTTAAGACAGCGCAGAGCTCTTCCTGAATATGCCGCCAGGCCTGCTGCATCCGCTGCTTTCCTGCAGTCTTATCTCCCTGCAGAAAGCCCAGAGAGTGCAGAGTGAAAAAGCCCGGATACTGACTGCGGACCATCTCTGCTGCCGAATATTCCGGTTTTCAGCTGTTTTTTACAGTAACGCCATGGCCACGGTTCCCACCGTCAGAAGCGCCAGTCCAAGGGCCGCTCTCCTGCTTAGCTTCTCTCCAAACACAAAATAGGAAAATATCACGGTGACCAGCACGCTCAGCTTATCTACAGGCGCCACCACGCTGGCAGGCCCATCCTGGAGCGCCCGGTAGTAGCACAGCCAGGAGGCTCCCGTAGCCACGCCGGACAGGCAGATAAAACCCAGCTCCCGGCGGGAAATGTTCCGGACTTCGTCCCCTTTCTTTTGGACGGTTACCATGACCCAGGCCATCACCAGCACCACGCAGGTGCGGATCGCGGTTCCCAGATTGGATTCCACACCGGAAATTCCTATCTTTCCAAGAATCGAGGTCAGGCTGGCGAAGAAGGCCGAACCGGCCGCATAGAGGAACCAGCTGTGCTTTCCGCCCTCCTCTTTTTGTTCTCCTGCATCCTTTCTCTCAATCATCAGGAAGATTCCCGCCGCAATCACAAGAATCGCCGCTGCCTTCGGCAGGGAGATGCCTTCTCCGAGGAAGATCAGCGCCAGCAGAATTGTAAGGACCGTGCTGGACTTATCCACAGGAACCACCTTGTTGATGTCGCCAATCTGAAGAGCCCTGAAATAACACAGCCAGGAGGCTCCCGTAGCCGCTCCCGACAGAATCAGGGACAGCAGAGTATATCCGCTGATGGATCCCAGCTGCTCCCAGGAGCCGGCCACCAGAACCATAATCCAGGAAAAAATCAATACAATTACCGTGCGCACAGCCGTCGCCACGGTAGAATCCGTGTTTCGTATTCCGCATTTTGCCAGAATCGAGGTGACACCGGCAAAAAAGGCGGAGCCTGCGGCATAAAGAAGCCACATATGATATACCCTCTTTCTGTTATTCTGTTTCCCGTAAGCCGAAGTTAAATGGCTGCAGGTATCTGAACTGTCAGGAGTATTATAGCACTTTTTATGATTATTTATCTATGAGCGCCCAGATTTTTAGAAAAATTACATTTTGATTTCTTTCCCGTTTTCCTAAGAAATTCTTAATATGTGTTATCCTTTTTTTAGATTTTGTACACAGTTTGGCCTTATTTTCCTGGTATAGTAATAATCGCAGCAGGAACACATATCAGTATTTCATTCATAACACTTAAGGGGCTTCCGTGAGGAAGCCCCACTCCCTCGAAACTTTTAAGCGGCGCGCCAGGCGGTCCGGTTCCCGGACCGGCGGCAGCGCCGCTTTTGTGTGCGCAAAAAAGAAGCAGTGGGAAGAACTCCGGGGACACAGCCCCCCCTGAAAACTTCCTTCCGCTTCTTTTTCTCTCTTTTTGACTCTGCTCTATTTTTCAATCTCCCGAATCAGGTTAACCATCTCGATTGCCCCTTCTGCGCACTCATAGCCTTTATTTCCTGCTTTGGTGCCGGCCCGCTCGATGGCCTGTTCGATATTCTCTGTGGTCAGCACGCCGAACATGACCGGAACGCCGCTATTCAAAGATACAGAAGCGATTCCCTTGGATACTTCATTGCATACATAGTCATAGTGGCTCGTGCTTCCCCGAATCACCGCTCCCAGGCAGATGACCGCGTCATATTTTCCGCTGCCTGCCATTTTGGACGCAATCAACGGTATTTCGAAGGCTCCGGGAACCCAGGCGGTGTGGATGTCCTCTTCCAGAACTCCATGCCGCTTCAGGCCGTCATAAGCCCCGCTTAAAAGCTTTGCAGTGATAAACTCATTGAAACGTGAAGCTACAATCCCGATACGGATATTCTGTGAGACCAGTTTTCCTTCAAATGTTTTCATAATTCAATTCTCCTTTTTCTGTCTTTTTAGTTTCTTCCCTTACATTTCATAATGGAGCAGGTGTCCCATCTTTCTCTGCTTTGTCAGAAGATAAGCTCTGTCATAGGCAGTGGGCTTCATCTCTATGGGCACACGCTCCAGAATCTCGATGCCGAAATCTGAGAGCTGGTATACCTTATCCGGATTGTTTGTGAGAAGCCGCATGGTCCGTACTCCCAGATCCTTCAGGATCTGAGCGCCAATATAATACTCCCGTTCATCTCCCTTAAAACCCAGAGCCAGGTTGGCTTCCAGCGTATCCATTCCCTGTTCCTGGAGCTCATAGGCCCGCAGCTTGTTGATAAGGCCGATGCCCCGTCCCTCCTGGCGCATGTAAAGCAGAACGCCGCGCCCTTCCCGGTCGATCTGTGTCAGAGCAGAGGCAAGCTGTTCTCCGCAGTCACAGCGCAGGGAATCAAAGGTATCTCCGGTCAGGCACTCGGAATGAACCCGGCAGAGAAGATTCTCCCCATTTCCGATTTCTCCTTTGACCAGCGCAATGTGATGCTCCCCGTTCAGCCGGTTGACGTAGCCATAGGCGGTGAACTCTCCGTATTTCGTCGGCATTCTGATGACCGTGACCCGGTCCACCAATTTTTCATGCCGTTTTCGGTAATTCTGCAGATCCCGAATGGTAATAAAGGGCATCTTCCATTTCCGGGCAAGCTCTATGAGCTCCGGCGTCCGCATCATGGTTCCATCCTCCCGCATGATTTCACAGCAGAGCCCGCAGGCCTTCAGACCTGCCAGACGGCACAGATCCACAGTGGCCTCTGTATGGCCGCTGCGCTCCAGCACACCGTTTTTTCTGGCCAGCAGCGGGAACATATGGCCTGGTCTGCGGAAATCCTGGGGCTTTGCCTCTTCCTCCACGCATTTCATGGCTGTCACCGAACGTTCCGCAGCGGAAATGCCTGTGGTTGTGCTTACATGGTCCACAGAAACCGTAAACGCCGTCTCATGGTTGTCTGTATTGCTGGACACCATCTGGGGAAACTGCAGCTTCCGCACATATTCCTCTGACATGGGCATACAGATAAGTCCTTTGCCGTGGGTTGCCATAAAATTGATATTCTCTGTGGTGGCAAACTGGGCAGCGCAGATGAAATCCCCTTCATTTTCCCGATCCGGATCATCCGTGGCCAGAATAATTTTCCCCTTTCTCAGCGCGTCCAGCGCCTCTTCGATAGTGCTGAACTGAAATGTCTTCTCTTCCATATCCGTCTTCCCCTTTCAAAATCCATACTGTAACAGAAATTCCCATGTAATGCCGCTTTTCTGTGATGGTCCGTCTCCATCCAGTTGTTTTTCTTCCAGTCTGTCTCTGCGCTTCCATTCATCCTCCGCCGCCCTGCCGCTCTCTGGGGGCCGGCTCAGGAACCGCTCTACATATTTTCCGATAATATCTGTCTCCAGATTTACCATATCTCCTGTCCGTTTTTCTCCCAGTGCCGTCTCTGACGCCGTATGGGGAATCACGGAAACGGAAAAATCTTTTTCTGACACCGCTGCCACCGTCAGGCTGATTCCGTCCACAGCGATGGAGCCTTTTTCCACTATATAACGCATGATCCTGTCTCCCGCCCGGATTCTGTACCAGACAGCCGTATCGTCCTTTCGAATCTCCGCAATGGTTCCGGTACCGTCCACATGGCCTGCGACAATATGGCCGCCAAACCGTCCGTCTGCTCCCATGGCCCGTTCCAGATTGACCCGGCTGCCCCCTGACAGGCCCGCCAGGGAAGAGCGGTTCAGGGTCTCATGCATCACATCCGCCGAAAACCCCTTTCTGTCAAAGGAAACGACTGTCAGGCAGACTCCGTTTACAGCAATGCTGTCGCCAATCCGCAGGCCTTCCAGCACCTTCTCAGCTTTTATTTCCAGCACTGCCGAGCTGCGCCCTTTCTGAACCCGCCGGATAATACCTACTTCTTCAATGATCCCGGTAAACATTTCCGCACACCTCACTCTCAATCAGAAAATCTTCTCCCAGCCTCATGACTCTGCTGTCTCTCAGAAACACTCCTTTATCCGGCGCTGGAAAACCTTCCCCTGCCACCGGTGTCTTTGCGCTTTCCCCGCCAAAAAGCTTCGGGGCTATATAGGCCTGCACCTTATTTACTATACCGGCCTTCAGCGCCGACCAGTTCAGGCTGCTTCCTCCTTCCAGGAGAATGCTGTCTATCTTTTCTCTGCCCAGCTCCTTTATCAGCCATGCCAGGTCCACCCTTCCTTCTTTTTCCGGACCGGCCAGAATCCGGCAGCCTGCTGCCCGGTATAACTCCTGGCGCTCTTCCTGTCTGCAGCAGGTGGCAAGTATCGTCGGAACTTCTCCTGCAGTCTGCACAATCCGGGAAGAAAGAGGGGTACGAAGCCGGCTGTCACAGATAATCCGCACCGGATTTCTTCCGCCCTCCATACGGCAGGTGAGAAGAGGATCATCTTCTAAAATTGTACCGGATCCTGCCATGATGGCACGATACCGGTGCCTCTGTTTATGCACATGAGCTCTGGCCTCTTCTCCCGTGATCCATTTAGACGCGCCCGTGTAACATGCTGTCTTTCCATCCATGGTCATGGCATATTTCATCACTACAAAAGGCTGTCCGGTCTGAATAAAGTGGAAAAATACCTCATTGAGCCTGCGGCATTCCTCTTCCAGCACATGCTCCTCCACCAGTACGCCATTTTTCCGCAGAATTTCAATCCCCTTTCTTGCCACCAGAGGATTGGGATCTCCCGATCCTATGACCACCCGGCGGATTCCCGCCTCCAGGACCGCGTCCGTACAGGGCGGCTGCTTTCCATAGTGGCAGCAGGGCTCTAACGTAACATACAGATCCGCACCCCTCGGATCCTCCCTGCAGGAGGCTAAGGCATTCCGTTCCGCGTGGGCTTCCCCGTACCGCTCATGAAATCCTTCCCCGATAATACGGCCTTCCTTTACTATCACAGCTCCCACCATGGGATTCGGCGAGGTCCAGCCCACGCCTTTTTCCGCCAATTCTAAGGCCCGGCGCATATAATCCTGGTCTGACATTCTTTTTGTTTCTGCCCTATCCGCTTTCATTGCACTTTTCACCTTCTTTTTTCCGATCCGCGGAGCTTTTCTGAATCAGGAAGAGCGCTTTTTTTAAGAAAAAAGACCCTGGATTATTTCATCCAGGGCCCTGACCTTTTTCTCTTTTCCGCGTATGGCAAATGCTGCAGCTGCCGCTGCAATTTCCCTCATCTGCAAAGAAAAAGCTCTGAAACAGTTTCCCATTTCAGAGCATTTATTCTTCCGCAAAGAATATATGGATCATTTCTCATCCATACGCTGTCATCTCTTCTTTCATCCAGACTATACTGTCGGTTTTGGAATCTCACCAAATCCTGCGCTGTCGCGCTCGCGGACTTTACCGCCGATCGGGAATTTCACCCTGCCCTGAAGATCTTATTCAATTCTTTTATACGGTATCACATTTCTTATCGAATGTCAAATAAGACTTATTTGCCAGCCATCTGCTTCGCCACTTCCTCAGCGAAGTTCTCTTCCTTTTTCTCAAGGCCTTCACCGGTCTCGAAACGAACAAAGCCCTTGATAGTGATCTTTGCGTTGTTCTCCTTGGCTACCTGCTCTACGTACTTGCCTACGGACTGCTTTCCGTCCTCAGCCTTTACGTATACCTGGTCAAGAAGGCAGATCTCCTTGAGCTCTTTGTTGATACGTCCCTGGATCATTCCCTGGATCACCTTCTCCGGCTTCTGGGATTCCTTCGGATCGTTCTGGATCTGAGCCATCAGGATTGCTTTCTCTTTCTCAATGTACTCCGGCTCCACATCCTTGTCGCTGGTGTATACCGGCTTCAGAGCTGCAGCCTGCATAGCTACGTTCTTGCCCATCTCTTTGATGGCGTCATTGATAACATCTGTCTCTACGTCTACCAGTACGCCGATCTTTCCGCCTGCATGGATGTAGGAAGCAACGAAACCGTTCTTCTCCTCCATCTGCTGGAAACGGCGGATATTCATGTTCTCACCGATGACAGCGATCTGGGAAGCCAGAGCCTCTTTTACAGTCAGAGTCGGATCCTTCTCCCACTTCTCTGCCAGGAAACCATCAATGTCAGCTGCTGTGGTCTTTACAGCCTGAGCTGCCACATCTGCCACATAAGACTGGAACTTCTCGTTCTTTGCCACGAAGTCTGTCTCTGCGTTTACCTCTACGGCTACAGCCTTGTGTCCGTCATCTACCACACAGATATCTACAATACCCTCTGCAGCGATACGTCCGGCCTTCTTCTGAGCACTGGCAAGACCTTTCTCTCTCAGCCAGTCTACAGCCTCGTCCATGTTACCTTCGGTAGCGGTCAGGGCTTTCTTGCAGTCCATCATTCCGGCACCGGTCATCTCTCTTAACTCTTTTACCATTCCTGCTGTGATTGCCATTTTTCCTTCCTCCAAATGATTTCTTCCTGTTAAAAACTGCCGCTTACTCTTCTACAGCCTCTTCTGTCTCCTCGTAAGCTTCCTCTACTTCCTCAGCTGCTCCCTGATTTGCCTCAACTACAGCGTCAGCCATGGTGGAAACGATCAGCTTTACAGCACGGATAGCGTCATCATTTCCCGGGATTACGTAATCCAGCTCCTCCGGATCGCAGTTTGTATCAGCGATTCCGATCAGCGGAATACCCAGTGTATGTGCTTCCTGTACGCAGATTCTCTCCTTCTTCGGATCTACTACGAAGATGGCATCCGGAATCTTCTTCATGTCCTTGATTCCGCCCAGGTTCTTCTCAAGCTTCTCCCACTCTTTCTTCAGCGCGATAACTTCCTTCTTGGGCAGTACATCGAAGGTTCCGTCCTCAGACATCTTCTCGATTGCTTTCAGACGCGCGATTCTGCTCTGGATGGTCTTAAAGTTGGTCAGCATGCCGCCCAGCCATCTCT
>CALWAV010000153.1 GCA_944375745.1 uncultured Merdimonas sp. | reverse complement strand
GATTATGTTAACCCAGGCGGCCATGATCATCGGCGGCATTACCACGCTGCTTCAGCTGTTTCCGGTATTCGGATTCGGCATGAAGCTGCCCAATGTCATGGGCGTTGCCTTTGCCTATATGCCGATTTTGACCATTATCGGCGTCAATTACGGCATTGCGGCCATCTTTGGAGCTCAGCTGGTGGCTGGCTTTGTATCCATCTTTATCGGGATGTTTATCGGAAAAATCCGCCGTTTCTTCCCGCCCATTGTCAGCGGCACGGTGGTTATGAGCATCGGTCTGTCACTGTATCAGACGGCCATCAACTATATCGGCGGAGGCTCCGCGGCTCAGAATAACGGTACCTTTGGCTCAGGAAAGTTCTGGATTCTGGCGATTCTCACGCTGATTGTGACACTGGCATGCAACTTTTTCGGAAAAGGGCTTCTGAAAGCTTCCGGCATGCTGATCGGCATTATCGTGGGTTATATCGCGGCCCTGATTATGGGAGATGTGGTCAGCTTTACGGATCTTCAGACCGCGTCCTGGTTTGCTCTGCCCCGTCCTTTCTATTTTGGGCTGGAATTCCATCCTGACGCCATCCTTATGATGATTTTGATGTATGTGGTTCAGGCTGTTCAGACCATTGGCGACGTGTCCTCCACCACCATGGGAGGCTTTGGCCGTCAGTGTACGGATAAGGAGCTGGGAGGAGCCATCAAAGGGCAGGGGCTGTGCGGCATGATAGGAGCCTGCATCGGCGGTCTTCCTACAGACCCCTACAGCCAGAATGTGGGACTAATCTGCACCACCAAGGTAGTCTCAAGAAGAGTCTTTACCATGGTAGGCGTGATCATGCTGATAGCAGGCGTTTTCCCGAAATTCAGCGGCCTGATGGCGACGATTCCCCAGCCTGTACTGGGAGGCGCTACCGTCACGGTATTTGCGGCTATTACCATGTCAGGTATCCAGCTTCTCAATGAGCAGCCCATGAATTACCGCAACAGAATGATTGTGGGTATCGCGCTGGCTCTGGGAATCGGAATTGACGCGGCGCCTGAGATTCTGCAGTTTGTGCCGGATCTTCTGAACAATATTTTCGGAAGCTCCCTGATGGTATCTTTCCTGATTGTATTTGTGCTGAATATCATCATTCCGAAGGATGATACGCCGGAAGACTGAGAGGACAGCCAGGCGGCGTCCATACAGCGCAGCCGCATAAAATGAAATAAAAACAGAAAATAAAACGCGCCTGTGCAGGAGAGCTTGAAAAACCTGCGCAGACGCGTTTTAAAGTTGACGGGGTTTATTTTAATCCTGCTGGCGGAAGGTGATGGTGCCGGTCTCGGGATCCATGGCATCTACGATAGCCAGGGACTCCAGCCGGTATCCCAGATTCCGGATGACCCGGCCGCCGATCTGGAAGCCTTTTTCCACAGCGATGCCCAGGCCTTCCACAGTGGCTCCGGCGGCTTCCACGATGGAAATCAGGCCCTGGAGGGCGCAGCCGTTTGCAAGAAAGTCATCGATGATCAGAACATGATCTTCCGGGCCGAGAAATTTTTTGGATACGACTACCTGATTTTTGTTTTTGTGGGTAAAGGATTCCACTTCAGCCACATACATGTCTCCATCGATATTGATGGATTTGGATTTTTTGGCGAAAACCATGGGAACGCCGAATTCATTTGCCACCGGATAGGCGATGGCGATGCCGGAAGCTTCGATGGTGAGAACCTTTGTGACAGGACAGTCCGCGAACCGGCGGTGGAATTCCTTCCCGATTTCATTCATGAGGGCAATATCCATCTGGTGATTCAGAAAGGAATCGACCTTTAGGACATTGCCAGGCTTTACAATGCCGTCTTTTGCAATTCGTTCTTCTAAGAAATTCATGGGGTACCTCCTAAAGATTGGGAACAGTATATCATATTCCCCGGGAATTGTCATCCGTTCTGTTTCCGGCGTATTGGCCCTTCAGGAAGAGGCTTTGTATTTTTTGTGCATGTTTTATCCAAATGGGGGAAGTTAGCTTGACATGATGCAAAAATAAGTATAAAATTTAAATGTTGTATATAGCACTTGGCTGACAAATAGATACAGATAAAAATGAATGCCGGCCGGGTTTGATTTTGTACAATGAAAATTAAATAAGGAGGTGCTCCTGTGCCGTTTTATGTTCCGATAAAAGATGCACATGTGTCAATTGTAGTTACGGCTCTTGTGACGACTTACGTGCGGAAGACGATGATAGAGAAAAAAGTCGGAAACGCGGAAGAAAAAGCAAGGGAAATTATAGATGACGCATTAAAGGTTGCAGAACGGTCCAAGCGCGAGGCTTTGCTGGAAGCGAAGGAAGAATCGCTGAAGACAAAGAACGAGCTGGAAAAGGAAACGAAGGAACGCAGAGCGGAGCTGCAGCGTTATGAGCGCAGAGTGCTGGCCAAAGAGGAAGCTCTTGACAAAAAGTCAGACGCGCTGGAAAGACGGGAAGCAAGCTATGCGGCCAAAGAAGAGAAGCTGGCGAAGCAGAGCGCTGAGCTGAATAAGCTTCAGGAAAAAAGAGTGCAGGAACTGGAAAGAATCTCTGGCCTTACCTCCGAACAAGCAAAAGATTATTTATTAAAGACTGTTGAAGACGATGTAAAGCATGAAGCTGCCAAGCTCGTCAAGGAACTTGAGAGCAAGGCAAAAGAAGAAGCCGATAAAAAGGCAAAGGAATATGTGGTTACGGCGATTCAGAAGTGTGCTGCCGATCATGTGGCAGAGACCACGATCTCCGTTGTACAGCTTCCGAACGATGAGATGAAAGGAAGGATTATCGGACGTGAAGGACGCAATATCCGGACGCTCGAGACTCTGACCGGAATCGACTTGATCATCGATGACACGCCGGAGGCTGTCATTTTGTCAGGATTTGATCCGATCCGCCGTGAGGTGGCGCGTATCGCCCTTGAGAAGCTGATTGTGGATGGACGGATTCATCCGGCGCGTATCGAGGAAATGGTGGAAAAAGCCCAGAAGGAAGTGGACACCATGATCCGGGAGGAAGGCGAAGCAGCTGTCCTGGAAGTGGGAATTCATGGAATTCACCCGGAGCTGGTAAAGCTTCTCGGAAGAATGAAGTTCCGTACCAGCTATGGTCAGAATGCGCTGAAGCATTCCATCGAGGTGGCTCATCTGGCGGGCCTGCTGGCCGGCGAAGTGGGTGTGGACGTGCGTATGGCAAAGCGGGCGGGCCTGCTTCACGATATCGGAAAGTCCATCGATCACGAGGTGGAAGGATCACATATTCAGATTGGAGCGGAGCTGTGCAGAAAGTACAAGGAATCTCCGATCGTTATCAATGCAGTAGAATCACATCATGGGGATACGGAGCCGACCTCCCTGATCGCCTGCCTGGTGCAGGCGGCGGATACCATTTCCGCTGCCCGTCCGGGAGCGCGCAGAGAGACTCTGGAGACGTATACCAATCGGTTAAAACAGTTAGAAGATATCGCCAATGGTTTTAAGGGCGTAGACAAGTCTTTTGCAATTCAGGCAGGTAGAGAGATTCGCGTCATGGTAGTTCCTGATCAGGTAGATGACGCTACTATGGTATTGCTGGCAAGAGATATTTCCAAGCAGATTGAGGCTGAGTTGGAGTATCCGGGTCAGATCAAGGTAAATGTTATCCGCGAGAGCAGGGTAACAGATTATGCGAAATAGGAAAGACGAAGGATGCCGCTAAAGCGGCATCCTTTTTCGATCCGGACAGGATTTTTATAAAGGATACAAAGAAAAGGAGAAGCGATATGGCCAAAATAGGATTTATTGGAATGGGAAATATGGGTTCTGCTCTTCTGAAAGGGCTTCTGAAGGAATTCCCGGCTGAGGATCTGGTGTTTACGGCTAAGACGGAAGAGACAAGGCGCAGAGTATATGCGGAAACTCAGGTAACCTATACCCAGTCGAACGCAGAATGCGCCAACAGCTGCAAATATGTGGTCTTGGCGGTAAAACCCCAGTATTATCCCCAGATTTTAAAACAGATACGTTATGCGGTCACAGAAAATCATGTGGTAATTTCCCTGGCACCCGGAATTACCATCGAACAGCTGAAGGAAGCGCTTGGTTCTGACAAGAGAATTGTCCGTGCCATGCCAAATACTCCGGCTCTGATTGGAGAGGGTATGACGGGATTGAGCTATCTGGCTGAGGAGCTTGAGCAGGATGAAATCGACATGGTACATAAGATTTTCGGTTCTGTGGGAAGATATGCGGATGTGGAAGAGCGCATGATGAGCGCAGTAGTCTGCGCCAGCGGAAGCTCTCCGGCCTTTGTCTATCAGTTTATTGAAGCTCTTGCGGATGGAGCTGTCCAGTATGGCCTGCCGCGGGCTCAGGCCTATGATTTTGCGGCGCAGGCAGTCCTGGGAGCGGCTAAAATGGTACTGGAGACAGGAAAACATCCGGGAGAACTGAAAGATCAGGTGTGCTCGCCCGGCGGAACAACCATTGCAGGCGTGGCGGCGCTGGAAAGCGCGGGATTCCGTGGAGCAGTGATGAAGGCCTGTGAAGCCTGCTATGAAAAATCAGAATCTATGAAATAGGACATTTTCGGAGGGATCCTATCATGAAATGGAAAAGCCTCTCATACACTGATCAGTGTATGGGAGGTTTTTTGGTATGAAGGGAATCCGCCTGAAGGGCCGCAATCTGTTCCTGACTCTGTTTCTGACAGGATTTGCGGTGGGAGTTTTGTATATTTCTCTGTTTGGAAGAACAACGATCCATGAGACAACTCTGATGAGCGCCTATTTTTTTACGAAATATCAGCAGGTGGAGTTTGCCTCTGATGAGCTGTTTCTTTATACTCTGAAGTCACGTATGTCTGTATTTACGGTTCTGTGGCTGACAGGCCTGACCGTGCTGGGGACTGCTGCGGTCTGCGGATTCCTGCTCTGGATAGGAGCCGCATTGGGAATCACAGTGACTACAGCAGCCATAAAAATGGGCCCTGCTGGGATCTTTTTGTGCATTGCCGCGGGCCTGCCCCATTTTATCCTTTATATTCCGGCAGGGTGCTGGCTGTTGAAAAAGATATCCTCCATGTCAGGCAGCAGGGAATGGAGAACCCGCCAGTGGAATGACGGAAAACAGGCGTTCTGCCGGTATCTGCTGGTATGGGCGGCAGGGGCAGCGGTATTTCTGACAGGAGCATTTCTGGAAAGTTATGTAAATCCTATGTTTCTGAAAACAGCCCTTGCTTTCGTGTAAGGGACTTTCCGCTTTTCCAGGTCCGGAATACAGTAAAAAATTTTTAAAAATGTCTTACAATATTTGGTGCCCGGGGAAATAAAGAAAACCATATCTTGTGGAATGGGGGAAAACCCCTGTTTTTTTCGCAAAATCCGGGAAAAAAGACCATTGCTTTTCTGCTTTTTTATTACTATAATGATACATACATCGGTTATCCGGCGGAGAATCCTGTGTTGCAGGATTCTTTTTCAGTGGAGCCGGTATCATTGTGAATCGAGGGCAGAGGGGTTTTATGGAACAGGAGATTAAAGGGTTTGTTTCTTACCTGCATAATGTGAAAAAGACATCTCAGAATACAGAGCTTTCCTACAGGAGAGATCTGCTCAAAATGATGAGGTTCCTGCATGAGCAGAAGATCGACAGACCAGAGGACGTGACGGAGACAACCTTAAATTCCTATATTCTGGATCTGGAAAAGAAAGGAATGTCTGCGGCAACCGTTTCACGCAATATTGCCGCAATGAAGGGATTTTATCTGTATCTTTGGAAAGAAGGAAATATTTCCGCAGATCCGGCAGAAAATCTGAAGGCGCCCAGGGTAAAGAAGAAGCTGCCGGACATTTTGTCCGTGGAGGAGATGGCCAGGCTTCTGGAACAGCCGGGAGACCGCACGCCCAAGGGCCTGCGTGACCGGGCTATGCTGGAGCTTCTGTATGCCACGGGAATCCGTGTGACAGAGTTGGTGTCTCTGCGGCTTGAGGATGTAAACTGGAAGCTGGATTATATTGTGTGCCGGGACAGAAACCGGGAGCGGATCGTGCCTTACGGCTACCGGGCAAGAAAAGCGCTGGAGAAATACATGAAGAGCGCCAGACAGGAGCTGATTGGGGATAAGGAATGTGAAATGCTGTTTCCCAACTGTTCCGGCGAGAGCATGAGCCGCCAGGGATTCTGGAAGCTTCTGAAGCAGTATGTGAAGCAGGCGGGGATCGAGACTGAGATTACGCCCCACACCCTGCGCCATTCCTTCGCAGCGCATCTGGTGGAGAATGGAGCGGATCTGCATGTGGTCCAGGAGATGATGGGGCATTCGGATATTTCTACGACTATGATGTACGCCAACAGGGCGCGGGAGATCTATGATAAGGCGCATCCGAGAGGGTAAAAGGCGGAAAAAACAGAAGAGTGAAAAAGTGACGGCCGCGGGGCTTTGGTATCCTGTGTTCGGACACCCCGCGGACGGCTGTATGCTTCCGGATGGACTAAAAAGCAGTCCGCCTGAATCATACAGCCGTCCGCGGAGAGCCGGACACTGGGATAACCAAAGCCCCGCGGCCTGTACTATTTTCGGCTCACATCTTTTTCATTACAGTGAATGCGTCCAGAACCACCGGGCCGAGCTGATAGGAAAGATACGAGCCGAAGTTCGGAATGAGAGACTGATAAGGTGTCAGGATCACTATCCAGTATAGTTTTGATGTTCAATCTGAGATTCATTCCAAAAGTAATGATCTGGAAACGGCCGTGACTGTTATCAGAAAAAACATAACGCATGACATAGTACAGACCGTGGCCGTCCTATCCATGCGTTATGTTTTCAGCAGCGCTCAGCTATCTCATACAGCAGTCTCTCAGAATCCTCCCAGCCCAGGCAGGGATCGGTAATGGACTTTCCGTATACATGATCATGGATTCCCTGGCAGCCTTCCTCGATATAGCTTTCGATCATGACGCCCTTCACCAGGCGGCGGATGTCATCGGAATAGGAACGGCTGTGCAGCACTTCCTTTACGATACGGATCTGTTCTTTAAACTGCTTGTTGGAATTGTTGTGGTTTGCGTCTACGATGCAGGCCGGGTTTTTCAGCTCTCTGGCGTTGTAGAGGTCCAGGAGATGACGCAGGTTCTCATAGTGGTAATTGGGCAGGGATACGCCCCGCTCGTTTACGGCTCCGCGCAGGACTGTGTGGGCCAGTTCATTTCCGGTAGTCTGCACATCCCAGTTGCGGTAGATGAAAGAATGCTCATGCTGGGCTGCGTAAACGGAATTCAGCATGACGGTCAGGTCTCCGCTGGTGGGGTTTTTCATTCCAGTGGGCACATCGATTCCGCTGGCTACCAGGCGGTGCTGCTGGTTTTCCACGGAACGGGCGCCCACAGCGATATAAGACAGAAAATCCATGACATAGCGCAGATTTTCCGGGTAAAGCATTTCATCAGCGGCAGTCAGGCCGCTTTCCTCGATGGCCCGGATATGCATATGGCGCAGGGCGATGATGCCAGCCAGGGGATCGGGCTTTTTCTCGGGATCGGGCTGATGCATGATACCTTTATATCCTTCGCCTGTGGTACGGGGTTTGTTTGTGTAAATCCGGGGAATGATCAGAACCTTATCCTTGATTTTTTCCTGTACCGGGACGAGACGTCTTACATAATCGCAGACAGCCTCCTCGTTATCGGCCGAACAGGGCCCGATGATGACGAGAAATTTGTCGGATTCACCGGTAAATACCTTCCGAATTTCTTTATCGCGTTCTTCTTTTATCTTAGCCACATGAGGGGGCACCGGATAGAGCTCACGGGTCTCCTGCGGTGTGGGCAGCTTCTGTATGAAATCAAATGCCATCTTTCCGTACTCCTTACCTGTTGTATATTGTATATATTATAAATAACTCCCACGGCAGATCTGCGGACATACTGTTCCGAAAACCTACGGTATTTATAATAATACAGGAATCCTGAAAAGTCACGCATATTTTTTTGAGAACAGAAATTCTCTCAGGGCATTCAGATTCATCAAGGCGACCAGGAGCTGATTGGCAAGCAGTCCCCAGAGATACCCCTGGATTCCTGTTTTGGGAACAAAGAGCAGAATAAAAATAATCCGGATCATGATGCCGGTCAGGTTGTTGAAAAAGCCGGCGCCTGTTTTCCCGAGACCATTCAGAATACTGTGCAGAGTTCCATTCAGGTACAGGAACGGGCAGATCCAGGCAAGGGTGATGATGAAATCTCCGGCCATTTCACTGTTGAAAAAGAAGCGGCCGAGAAATTTTCCTGTGAGCAGGAAAAGGAGCATAAAGACAGTTCCCAGGAACAGGCAGAAGGAAAAGGTCTTTCGGATGGTCCGCCGGAGCTGTTCGTTCTGGCCGGCGGCCTGGGATTCGGAAACCGCCGGAAGCAGCATGACGGACACGGCGTTTGTCAGCACATTGGGAAAAAGAATAAAGGACATGGACATGCCGGAGAGAGTTCCGTATACGCTTAAGGCCCGCTCCGCGCTCAGCCCGTACTGCTGCAGGGTAAAGGGAATGAGAATGGCTTCCGCGCTGGACAGAAGGTTCATGCAGACCCGGTTTCCGGTGACAGGAGCCGCTGTAAGCAGCATGTCTTTGGTAAGAAGACGCAGAGAATAGTTCTGCTTTCCGGTCCGGCGGTTTGGTCTGCGTTCTGTGGAGACGGCAAAAATCCCGAACAGCATAGAGGAGGCTTCGCCCAATACCAGCCCGATGACAGCCGCCGCCGGCGTGAGAGTCCGGCCTTCTGAGAGTGCGATTCTGTAAATGAGAAAGACTGCGCCGACCCGGACCAGCTGTTCCGCCAGATGGGCGGCCGCCGGGATCCCGGCCCGGCGCAGCCCGTAGAAATAGCCGGTAATGCAGGAATAACAGGCACCGAAGGGCACAGTGGCAGACATAATGCGCAGCAGAGAGGCACAGCGTGCCTCGTGAAGAAGCCGCGCGGCGATAAAGTCTGCCTGGGTATAAAGAAGCAGAGCAGCTAGAAAAGACAGGGACAGGGACAGGAAGAGCCCGATGTGCAGAACCGAGCGGGCCCGTCTAAAATTCCCCTTTGCTGCTTCTGTGGATACAAAACGGGTAACGGCAATTTCGATTCCGGAGGTAGTCAGCGCATAGCACACTCCGTATACGGGAAAAATCATCTGGTAAATGCCGATGCCTTCAGCACCGATGGTCCGGCTTAAGAATATCTTATAAAAAAAGCCGATAAAACGCGTGACAATGCCTGTGGCTGTCAGGATCAGCGTTCCGGCTATCAGGGGATGCTTCTGCTTTTTCATAGTTCAGGCTCCTGTGCATGGCTGTACTGTTAAAATATATTCCGGCAGCAGACTTGACAGAACAGGAGCGGCATGGTATCATCCAATTAAATCCGATAAAAATACTCGGAATTAATTGTGAGGTGAGAATATGAAGCTGTCGACAAAAGGAAGATACGGGCTCCGGGCGCTGATCGATCTGGCCCTTTACGGTGAGAACGAGGCGGTCTCCATTGCCAGCATTTCCGCCAGGCAGCAGATTTCGGAAAGCTATCTGGAACAGCTTATCGCAAAACTCCGGAAAGCCGGCCTGGTGTCGAGCGTGCGCGGCGCGGGCGGCGGATATAAGCTGGCGAAGCCGGCTTCGGAAATCTCCGTGGGAGATATTTTAAGAGCTCTGGAAGGCAGTCTGGACGCCGTAAAGTGTCCGGGGCTGGAGGAAGACGGGTTCTGTGAGGGCTCCGAATACTGCGTGGCAAAATATGTGTGGCAGAAGATCAATGACAGCATCAACCGCACAGTGGATGAGATCGGGCTGGACCAGCTCATTGAGGAAAGCAGAAAAGTGAGGATGAAGCAGGAAGGCCAGGATCCTGCTGTGTCAATTCATAGAATAATAGGAGACAGAATAGATGAAAAAACTGATTTATCTTGACAACGCGGCCACGACCAGGACGGCTCCTGAGGTTGTGGAGGCTATGCTGCCGTATTTTTCAGAAGCCTATGGAAATCCTTCCAGTATTTACAGTCTGGCAGGAGAGAGCAAAAAGGCCATTGACCATGCCAGAGACACCATTGCCGGGGTCTTAAGCGCCCGCCCGGAGGAGATTTATTTTACAGCCGGCGGAACTGAAAGCGACAACTGGGCACTGAAGGCCGCGGCAGAGTTTTACGGAAAAAAGGGGAACCATATCATTACTACAAAAATTGAGCACCATGCCATTCTGCACAGCTGCCAGTGGCTGGAGAAGCAGGGGTTTGAGGTGACTTATCTGGATGTGGACGAGAATGGGGTGGTAAAGCTGGAGGAACTGAAGAAGGCGATCCGTCCCACTACCATTTTGATTTCGGTCATGTTTGCCAATAATGAGATTGGAACCATTCAGCCCATCCGGGAAATCGGGGAAATCGCTCATGAGAACGGGATTCTGTTTCATACGGACGCGGTACAGGCCTTCGGACAGCTGCCCATTCATGTGGATGATTTCCATATCGATATGCTCAGCGCCAGCGGGCACAAGCTGAACGGCCCCAAGGGCATCGGCTTCCTTTATATCCGCAAAGGAGTTAAGATCCGCTCTTTTATCCATGGCGGAGCCCAGGAGAGAAAGCGCCGGGCAGGCACGGAAAATGTGCCGGGCATTGTGGGCTTGGGAAAGGCCGTGGAACGCGCGGCGGAGACTATGGAGGAACGCACGGAAAAGGAGAGGGAGCTTCGGGATTATCTGATTAAAAGGGTGCTCAGCGAGATTCCCTATACCCGTCTGAACGGACACAGGAACTTACGTCTCCCCAATAACGCAAATTTCAGTTTTCAATTTATAGAGGGAGAATCCCTGCTGATTATGCTGGATATGGAGGGAATCTGCGCGTCCTCCGGTTCCGCCTGCACCTCCGGCTCTCTGGATCCTTCGCATGTGCTTCTGGCCATCGGCCTGCCTCATGAGATAGCCCACGGCTCCCTCAGGCTGACCCTGAACGAGGAGATCACGAAGGAGGATCTGGATTTTGTGGTAGAAACTTTGAAGAATATAGTGGAACGGCTCCGCAGCATGTCGCCCCTGTATGAGGATTTTATAAAAAAAGCACAGTAGCGGAAAGCGCGGAACACAGAGAAGAGGAGAAAAATATGTACAGTGAGAAAGTAATGGACCATTTTCAGCATCCCCGGAATATGGGGGAGATAGAGAACGCCAGCGGCGTGGGAACTGTGGGAAATGCCAAGTGCGGCGATATCATGCGCATGTATCTGGATATTGATGACAACGGCGTGATTCAGGACTGCAGATTCAAGACCTTCGGCTGTGGCGCGGCTGTGGCTACCAGCAGCATGGCTACGGAGCTGGTGAAGGGAAAGACCATTCAGGAGGCTCTGCAGGTGACAAATAAGGCTGTGATGGAGGCTCTGGATGGGCTTCCGCCTGTGAAGGTGCACTGTTCCCTGCTGGCGGAGGAGGCGATTCACGCAGCCCTCTGGGATTATGCGGAGAAGCATGGCATCACCATTGAGGGACTGAAAAAACCGAAATCCGATATCCATGAGGATGAGGAAGAAGAGGAAGAATATTAGAAACGTCAGGAGCAGGCTGGAAAGATCATGGGAAAGAAGAAAGCAGTAATTGGAATGTCCGGAGGCGTGGATTCCTCAGTGGCGGCCTGGCTTTTAAAGGAGCAGGGCTATGAGGTTATCGGGGTGACCATGCAGATCTGGCAGGACGAGGCAGAAGAGGTTCAGGAGGAAAACGGAGGCTGCTGCGGCCTTTCGGCTGTGGAAGACGCGCGGCGGGTGGCCCGGCAGCTGGATATTCCCTACTATGTGATGAATTTCAAGGAAGATTTCAGGAAATCTGTCATAGATTATTTTATCGCGGAGTATCTGGCAGGACGGACGCCGAATCCCTGCATTGCCTGCAACCGCTATGTGAAATGGGAGGCGCTGCTGAAGCGCAGCATGGAAATAGGCGCGGATTATATCGCTACCGGTCATTATGCCCGGGTAGAGAAGCTTCCCAATGGCCGGTTTGCCATCCGGCAGTCTGTAACGGCCGCCAAGGATCAGACCTATGCTCTCTACAATCTGACCCAGGAGCAGCTTTCCCATACGCTGATGCCGGTGGGAGAATATTCCAAGGACCAGATTCGGGAATTCGCGGAGAAGCTGGACCTCCGGGTGGCGCATAAACCCGACAGCCAGGAGATCTGCTTTGTGCCCGATCAGGATTATGCGGGCTTTATTGAGCGGACCACAGGGGAACCGTCGCCGGAAGGAAATTTTGTGACAGCGGACGGACGGGTGCTGGGCCGCCACAAGGGAATCATTCATTATACCATCGGGCAGAGGAGAGGTCTGGGGCTTCCCATGGGACGCCGGGTGGTAGTGACAGAAATCCGCCCGGAGACCAATGAGGTAGTGATCGGCGAGCAGGAAGACGTATTTACGAAGGTACTGTACGCGGACAGGCTCAATTATATGGCGGAGCCGTCTTTTGAAAACGGACGGCGGGCCATGGCAAAGATCCGCTATAACCACCGGGGCTCTGTCTGCGTCATTTATCCGGAGGGACCGGACCGGGTGCGGGTGGAATTTGACGAACCGGTGCGGGCCGTGACGCCGGGACAGGCAGTGGTCTTTTATGATGGAGACTATGTACTGGGCGGAGGCACAATCCTTTCCGGCAGCCGGTTATAAAGGAATAAACTCCGGCTTCCGCTCCCGGAATACAGTATAATACCGGAAACCGCAGTCCCTGAGTACTTCTTTGGCATCGGAAAAACGGCATCCCACATAATCCGGCGTATGGGCGTCGGATCCCATGGTGATGATTTCGCCGCCAAGCTCCCGGTAGCGCCTGAGCACATCTGCGCAGGGATTGGGATCTGGCAGTCCTGCCTTGTATCCGCCGGTATTGATTTCGATTCCTTTTCCCTTTCCGATCAGAAGCCGCAGGATAGCGTCTGTCAGTTCTCTGTACTCCGGATAGGAAAACCGGCGCTCCCCTTGGGGAATGTAGCGGACAATGTAATCCAGGTGCCCATACACGTCAAAGTCATCAAAGGCGCGGATATTTTCCAGCGTGACATCAAGATAACGGCGGATGGCGGCTTTCTGGTCCCGGCCGTTCCAGAACTCCGGATAGTAGGGATCCGTGCCGTCCACTAGATGGGTAGAGCCGATCAGAAAATCAAAGGACAGGCCTTCCGCCAGATTCTGATCCAGCCAGGACCGCAGAAAACCGCCCAGATGGGGCTGGAGTCCCAGCTCCGCTCCGATGCGGATTTCAATCTGCTTCTCATAGAGAGCCTGAAGACGGCGCGCTTCCGCAAAATAGGCAGGCACGTCCAGCTCCATGCTCACATCCGGATAGGGGTAATCCGGATCAAAATGCTCTGTGAGGCATAAAAGAGAGAGGCCCCGGTTCAGTCCGGCGCGCGCCATATTTTCTGTGGGCGTGCTGCTGTCTCCGGAAAAAAGAGAGTGTAAATGGTAGTCTGCAGTCATGGCTGCTGCCTCCTTTATCTTCTTATTAATATTCTTATCAATAGTGCGGGATGCAAAACCGGGCAGAACAGGGTATTTTGCCCGGGAATATGCTATTATACTAGCGGAAAAAATACACAATGGCAAGAACAAACAGAACAGTATATTCTCTGTTCTGACAAAAAATGCTTCTTAATGAACAAATTTAGAAATGGGACTTGCATTTTTCTAGTGAATTCGTTACAATAAAAACAGGCTGGGCCTTTCCAAAAATAGGGATAGCTCATAAGTCAAAATCTAAATTCATTTTTAGGAGGAATTCAAAAATGGCAGTAAAAGTAGCGATTAACGGTTTCGGACGT
>CALWAV010000152.1 GCA_944375745.1 uncultured Merdimonas sp. | reverse complement strand
AGACCGGGGCAGCAGGCGGAAAAGGCCGTGCCTCTGACAGGATTTTATAAGGAGTACAAGACCAATGAGTATCTTAAATGTAGAACACTTAACCCATGGCTTCGGAGACCGGGCCATTTTTCATGATGTGTCCTTCCGCCTGCTGAAGGGAGAACATATCGGCCTGGTGGGGGCCAATGGAGAGGGAAAATCCACGTTTATGAATATTATCACCGGAAAACTGCAGCCGGATGAGGGAAAGATTGAGTGGGCGAAGAATGTCCGGGTAGGCTATCTGGACCAGCATACGGTCTTGGAAAAGGGCATGACTATCCGGGATGTGCTGGCCTCTGCCTTTGGCTTTCTGTTTGATTTGGAAGCTCAGATGAATGAAATGTATGAAAAGATGGCGGAGGCCTCCGAGGAAGAAATGGCTTATTATATGGAGGAGACCGGGGTGATTCAGGAGCTTCTGTCCGCCCATGATTTTTATCTGATTGACACGAAGGTGGAAGAGGTGGGGCGCGCTCTGGGACTTTCGGACATCGGACTGGACCGGGATGTGACGTAGCTGTCCGGCGGCCAGCGGACCAAGGTGCTTCTGGCAAAGCTTCTCCTGGAGAAGCCGGATATTCTGCTCTTAGACGAGCCCACAAACTATCTGGACACGGTTCACATCGAATGGCTGAAACGGTATCTGAACGATTACGAAAATGCGTTTATCCTGATTTCCCATGACATTCCGTTTCTGAACAGCGTTGTCAATCTGATTTATCATATGGACAATCAGGAGCTGAACCGTTACGTGGGAGATTACGACAGGTTCCAGGAGGTCTATGCGGTGAAAAAGGCCCAGCTGGAGGCGGCCTACAACCGGCAGCAGAAGGAAATCGCGGAGCTGAAAGACTTTGTGGCGCGGAATAAGGCCCGTGTGGCCACGAGAAATATGGCCATGTCCCGGCAGAAAAAGCTGGACAAGATGGATGTGATCGAGCTGGCGGCTGAAAAGCCCAAGCCGGAATTTCATTTTCTGGAGGCCCGGGCGCCGGGACGTTATCTGGTGGAGACTCACGATCTGGTCATCGGTTATGAGGAGCCCCTGTCCAGCCCTCTGGATTTTCAGATGGAGCGCGGGGAACGGATTGTTCTTACGGGAGCCAACGGCATCGGCAAGACGACGCTTCTAAAGAGCATCCTGGGCCTGATTCCTCCTCTTTCGGGAACCGTGGAGCTGGGTGATTATCTGGAAATCGGATATTTTGAGCAGGAAATGAGCCAGGACATCGAGACTACGGCGCTGGAGGAGCTGTGGAAGGAATTCCCGGGCTTCAGCCAGTTCGAGGTCCGCTCCGCCCTGGCAAAATGCGGCTTGACCACCCGGCACATCGAGAGCAAGGTGAAGGTGCTCAGCGGCGGCGAGCAGGCCAAGCTGCGCCTCTGCAAGCTGATCAACCGGGCCAGCAATCTGCTGGTGCTGGACGAGCCCACGAACCATCTGGACGTGGACGCCAAGGAGGAACTTAAAAAGGCGCTTTTGGCTTATAAGGGAAGCATTCTGATGGTGTGCCATGAGCCGGAATTCTATGAGGGACTTGCTTCGAGGGTATGGGACTTCAGCCAGTGGACCACCCGGGTATAGGCGGGCGCGGAAGGAAATACCTGTAAAAACAGCCTTCAAAGAGACATAAAAAAACATTATTTAGTAAAAATGCATAAAAAATGGCTTATTATAAAGGAATTTGCGGTTTATTTTGTGCAAAATACAAAAAAATAAAAGGAGAAATTGCTTTCTTTTTCATAAAATTGTATAATAATAGAGTATTTAAATGAAAGAGAGGGCCTTTGTCATGAAACAGAATAACATGTTGGCAATGATTCTGGCTGGTGGGCGCGGTTCCCGTCTGCATGAACTTACCAATAAGGTCGCAAAACCGGCTGTAGCCTATGGCGGAAAGTATAAAATCATTGATTTTCCGCTGAGTAACTGTGCGAACAGTGGAATCGATGTGGTGGGCGTTCTGACCCAGTATGAATCTGTACTTCTGAACAGCTATGTGGCGGGGGGCAGCAGCTGGGGCCTGGATGCGCGGGACAGCGGCGTTTTCGTACTGCCGCCCCGGGAGAAAGCAGATGTGAATCTGAATGTGTACAGGGGAACAGCAGATGCTATTTCCCAGAACATTGATTTTGTGGACAGCTATGATCCGGAGTATGTCCTGATCCTGTCCGGCGATCACATCTACAAGATGAATTACTCCAAGATGCTTAAGTATCATAAGGAGAACAATGCGGATGCCACGATTGCGGTCATTGAAGTTCCGATGAAGGAAGCCAGCCGTTTCGGCATCATGAATACCGATACGGAGACAGGTCAGATCATTGAGTTTGAGGAGAAACCGGAGCATCCCAAGAGCAATCTCGCTTCCATGGGAATCTATATTTTCAACTGGAAGCTGCTGCGTAAGCTGCTGGTGGCTGATATGAAGAATGAGGATTCCAGCCATGATTTCGGCAAGGATATTATTCCTGAGATGCTGAATGACGGCAAGCGGCTTTTTGCCTATAAGTTTAAGGGATACTGGAAGGATGTAGGTACTATCGATTCCCTCTGGGAGGCAAATATGGATCTGCTGGATCGGAAGAGCGGCCTGGATCTGGATGACCGGACCTGGAAGATTTACACAGAGGACATCCCCACATTCCCTCAGTATATTTCCGAGGAAGCGGATGTGAAGAACGCATACATTACACAGGGCTGTGTAGTGGAAGGCGAAGTGAAGAATTCCGTACTGTTTACAGGCGCAAGGGTAGGAGAAGGCGCAAAGGTATATGACAGCGTACTGATGCCGGGAGCAAATGTGGGACCGGGCGCAGTGGTGACCCGCGCGATTGTGGCAGATAATGTGAAAATAGGAAACCAGGCCGTTATCGGAAACGCGGACAGCGAGCATATCGAACTGGTTGCGAAAAATGTAAAAGGGGTAGAATGATTATGGCAAGAGCATTAGGAATTATCAGTTTTTCAGAGAATCATATCTGGGTAGACGGACTGGAAGATTACCGTTCAATCGCCGCATTCTCCTTCCTTGGCAGATACCGCGTGATTGACTTCCCTCTTTCCAATATGTCCAACAGCGGCATCGACCGGATTCAGGTATATATCCGGAGAAGACCCCAGTCTCTGGTGGGCAATATCGGTACCGGACGGCACTACAATATCAACTCCAAGAGCGGATATGTAAAGATGATGTTTACAGATTCCCAGGAGGAAAATGACTATTACAATACAGACGTAAAGGCTTATCTTGCAAACCTGGAGCATATCGAGAACACCTCCAATTCCCATGTGGTCATTGCTCCCGGATATATGGTATACACACAGGATTTTGACCAGCTTCTGAAGACCCATATCGATTCGGAGGCGGACATCACAGTTCTGTATCATTCTGTGGATAACGCGAAAGAGAATTATCAGAGCTGCTACTGCGTGAACCTGAACCGTCAGAAAGGCGTGGAGTCCTTCGAGCGGAACAATGGAAAGGTCAAGAACCGCAATATTTTCATGGACACCTATGTGATGAAGAAAGAGTTGTTCGTGGAGCTTCTCAAAGAGGCGAAAAAGACTTCTTCCATGTATACGCTGCGTATGATTATCAACGACAAATGCCGTGATTTGGACATCCGCGGTGTAGCCCACAGAGGCTTCTTCGCGCCGATTACAGATTTCAAGAGCTATTACGACGGAAATATGGCTCTTCTGGATCTGAAGACAGCTCAGAATCTGTTCAATGCGTCCTGGCCCATCTATACACGTACCAGCGATTCCTGCCCGACCCAGTACCAGGACACCGCAGAGGTCAAAAAATCTTTCATGGCAAACGGATGTATGGTCAGCGGAACCGTGGAAAACTCTGTGGTTGGCAGAGACTGTGTCATCAAGCCTGGCGCCGTGGTAAAGAACTGTATTCTGCTTACCAATGTGGTAATTGGTGAAGGCGTACATATCGAGGGCCAGGTAGTGGACAAGAATGCGAGAGTCACGAAACTCAAAGAGATTATCGCAGATCCGGAGAATCCGGGATACGTGCGCAGAGGCGATCTGGTGTAATATAAGGAGGTTTCGGGAAATAACCGAAAACAGCATGGCCCGGAAGCCAGGGAGATTCGCCCCTGGCTTCCGGGCCTTTTGAAAATAATAGAAAATTTTAAAACTTAAGAACCCAAAACAGTCAGAAAATCGTTGCTTCACTGTTAAATCTGATGTGTGAGTATCCAGTTTAATAAATCAGAAGATTGAAGGGTGCCCGCTGCTAATTGCAGGATATTTTCTCCCCCAAAGGATTGGAAAGGAGCGCTTAGCGCAGAGTCCAGAATCCCTTCATCGTCCAGGCCATCATCGAGGACCGGAAAACACCAAGGTATGAGAGCGGTGGAGGGGTATATGGGATTTCTGTTTACGAATACAGCACAAATAAAGCAACTGAATGAATGGTTAGATGTATGCAAAGCAAACTGTAATTTGTTGAATTTACTGGGGCAGTGTTTGGGGCGCTGCCTTTATTTCCATTTTCCCACTCACAAAATCCTGCGATCTATGGTAGAATATTCGCAGTGGTAACACACCACTATTCTTACTACGTTTTTACTACTTTTGACGGCCTTAACTTGCCCCGATTTGCCCTGTTTTGCTTATTCTGTGATTGTTTTAACAATCTCAGCGGCAGTTACATACCCGGCAAACTGCGGCAAAACAGGTCAAACTAACGCAAATCAGGAGGACTTTAAAATATGATACGAGTGCTTTTCGTGTGCCATGGCAATATCTGCCGCAGCACCATGGCCCAGTACGTCCTGCAGGACATGGTGGACAAGCGCGGCCTTTCATCCAGCTTCTACATCGACTCTGCGGCCACCAGCCGGGAAGAAATCGGAAACGGTGTTCATCACGGAACCCGGAAAAAGCTGAAAGAAGAAG
>CALWAV010000151.1 GCA_944375745.1 uncultured Merdimonas sp. | reverse complement strand
AATGGAAAGATACAGGGAGAGAGAAAACGATTGTTGTACATGGCTGGATATTAAACGGGGGAAAACATGCTATTTTAACAAAAAGATAAATCAAAAAGAAATTTGCCAACGATTACTTGACAGTAACGAAGACTGTCTTTACACATCCCAAACTTGACATTCCCATGTCTTATGGTATGTTTATACTAAGAGACCGAAGGATGGAAAGGGGAAGAACATGAAACTCGACATCAAAACCTGCCTGCGGGCAGGCGTTACCATATTTCTGCTGTATCTGTGCATTCATTACTGGCCTTCTGTGTCAGGGGCAGCGGGGACAGTTCTGAGCGCGGCCATGCCTCTGATTCTAGGCGCAGGTATGGCGTATTTTGTGAATATTCTGATGACCTTTTATGAACGCCACATTTTTGGAAACGCCGGCTCCGGGGTCAGAATGAAAGCCAGAAGGCCCCTGTGCATGGTGCTGGCTTTTGCGACTCTGGTTATTATTGTGGTTCTTCTGATGGTGCTGGTGATCCCTGAGCTGATTTCCTGTATCCGGGTGATTGTGTCCGGAGTTCCAGGCGTGGTTTCGGAATTTACGGCCTGGTGCGAGAAGCAGGGAATTCTGCCTGAGACAATTGCTGATTCTCTGGCTCAGATCGACTGGAAGAGCCGTATGACAGATATTGTGAGGGTGCTGACGGCCGGCGTAGGAAGTACAGTAAATGTCATCGTCAGTACGGTTACTTCAGTGGCATCCGGGTTTGTCACCTTTTTTATGGCGCTTATTTTTTCCATCTATCTGCTGCTGGGGAAGGAAAAGCTGGGCAGGCAGCTGGAAAAAATAATGGAGCGCTATCTGAAAAAGGAAATCAACCGGAAAATCCGGTATGTGGTGGGCGTCATCAACGACTGCTTCCACCGGTATATTGTGGGACAGTGTACGGAAGCTGTGATACTTGGCGTGCTCTGTATGCTGGGCATGCTGCTCATCCGTCTGCCTTACGCGACCATGATCGGAGCCCTGATTGGTTTTACCGCGCTGATTCCTGTGGCGGGCGCTTATATCGGCGCTTTTGTGGGGGCGTTTATGATTGTGACGGTAGCGCCGGTCAAAGCGCTGATTTTCCTGGTGTTTATCGTGGTACTGCAGCAGCTGGAGGGAAATCTGATTTATCCCAGGGTGGTTGGTTCTTCCCTTGGGCTTCCGGCCATCTGGGTGCTTGCTGCAGTCACGGTGGGCGGCGGCGTGCTGGGAATTCCGGGAATGCTGCTGGGCGTGCCCTTGTCAGCGGCTGTGTACAGACTGCTTCGCAACGATGTGTACGGGATTACAGAGAATAAGGAAAAGAAAGAGCCCAAGTCAGAAGAACGGAAACTGGAGAAACAGTGAAACGGCAAAATGACAGAGGCATTGGAAACAGCAAAACGATAGAGTGACAGGAAGCCGGTCCGGATTTTCGGATCGGCTTTTACTGTCCGTATATGTTTCAGACATAAAACTGCGGAGAAAAACCGGAAGGATATTTTTGCAGAAAAATGAAAAAGAACTGTAATCCGGAACAAAAAAAGCGTAGTACACCTATCATATCTTGAAAAACAGGGAGGATGCCGAGGAATGTGTAAACGATGCTTTCCTGGCAGTGTGGAACAGGGTTCCGCCGGAAAAACCGGACCCGCTGCTGGCCTATGTCTGCAGAATTGTGAGAAATCTGTCCCTGAAAAGGTATCATTACAATACGGCGGAAAAGCGGAACCATCATTATGACATGGTCCTGGAAGGAGTGGCGGACTGTCTGGAGAGCGGCAGGAATGTGGAAGAGGATATGCTGGTAAGAGAGCTGGCGGAGGACTTGAACGTATTTCTGCATAGGCTGAAAAAGAGAGAAAGGGCGGTTTTTGTCCTGAGATACTGGTACTGCTTTTCTGTGCCGGAGATTGCGGATAAAACAGGCATGAAGGTAAGTGCGGTAAGAGTAAGCCTTCACCGGACAAGGAAGAAACTGAAAACATATCTGGAGCAGAGGGAGGATGGAAAATGAACTGGAAAAGAATAGAGGCTGTGATAGACTGTATAGATGACGACTATATCTGTGAAGCGGCGGAATATACAGGATTGTGCTGCGGAGAGAGCTGCAGCGGCAGAGCGCGTTCCCGTAGAGGCAGTTCTCAGAGAGGCGGCCTCCGTAACAGCAGAGTACATCTCAGAAAACCGCGCGGCGCCAGGAAAATGATCCGCGCAGCGGCGGCCTGCGCCGCCATATTTGCGGCAGTGTCTGCATCGACGGTTGTGATTGCCGCAGCAGCGGGAAGCATTCCTGCGTATGATATTCTGCATGCGCTGTATCCGGAGACTGCGGAACGGCTTGCGCCGGTTCATACTGTCTGCGAGGACAACGGAATCCGGATGGAGGTGGAAGCCGTATCTGTGCAGGGGGATACAGCCGAGATTTACATTTCCATGCAGGATCTGACAGAGGAGCGGATTGACGAAACGATAGATCTGTTTGACAGCTATTCGATTCAGGCTTCCGGTGACAGCGTGGGTACATGCAGTCTTGTCAGCTGTGATTTGGAGAACAGAGCGGCCATGTTTCTGATTCGGGAACAGCGGATGGACGGAAAGCCTATAGAAGGAAGCCGTCTTGTGTTTCGGGTGTCGGAATTTTTAAGCGGCAAAAGGGAGACGGAGGAAGAGCTGCAGAGCATTTCCCTGGATGAACTGGAGGAAGAGACGGATATTCAGACGGAGGTTTCTGTCCGGGGAAGCAGCATGGCAGGAGGCGGAGCATGGGCGGAAGAGACAGAGACGGAAGCGTAGAACAGGCGCAGAAATAGCAGCGGAAAATGAAATAAGAAATGTGCCGGAAAGAAACAGATTGCCTTTTTCTTTGTTCTATGTTACTCTGACAGCAGATATACAGAAAAGAAAAATATCTGACTGAGAGGGGAACAGGATGAACGGAAGAAAAATGATGACAGCAGCCTTCGCGGCTGTTCTGGCATGCGCCTGCCTGACAGGCTGCGGCATGTTCGGGCAGGGAAAAAACACGGCGGAGGGAAGAATCGGAGATCCGATAGAGACAGATTTCTTTGAGTTTACAGTAAACAGCGGATATCTCTGTGATGAATTTGAGGGAAGAAGCGCTTCTGAGGGAACAGAGCTTCTGGTAGTGGATGTGACGGTAAAGAATACCTTCAATGCCTCGATTCCCATGTCAGATCTGGATTTTCAGGCCCAGTGGGGAGAGAACGAGGATGACGAGGCCTATGCGTTCCCGATTACCTCTGATCCGGAAACCGGGGAAGAAGTCCCGGCAGTCAGTGAGGATCAGCTTCCCTATGAGTATGAGCTGGGCATCGACGAGAGAAGAGAAGGACTTCTCGTGTACGAGGTGCCGGAAGGGTATAAGGATTTTTCGATTTCCACACAGGATATGTATTCTGATGGAACCACGGGAGATACCTATTTTGTCTATTTTACGCCTGAGAGACAGTAGGTCTGTGGGAGAAATGACAAGCAAAGAAAAAATGCCGTTCTATCTTCAGACAGCTGAGGATGGAACGGCATTTTCTTTTCCTGCCCTGCCAGCTTGATGCGGGGAGTGACTCCAAAGAAGAAATTCCCGAAACAGAAGGCGGGATAAAAGGGGAGGCTGGTTAACTCACCTTTACCTCTCCCGCCAGAATTTTTTTGTAATCCTCGTAATTTTTCGCAAGAAGCTCCGGGGTATTGAGCTCATAAGGACATTTCTCCATGCATTGGCCACAGTGCAGGCAGCCTTCAATCTTTTTCATGTTTTCCTGCCAGTATTCGTTCAGCCACTGGCTCGAGGGAGCCCTTCTGAGCATCAGGGACATTCTGGCGCAGTTGTTGATCTGGATGCCGGCCGGACAGGGCATACAGTAGCCGCAGCCCCGGCAGAAATCACCGGTCAGCTCAGTCTTTTCCTTTTCAATAAAGGCGGACAGTTCTTCGTCCATGACAGGACCCTGATCCATGTAAGACAGCCATTCTTCCAGCTCAGTCATTTTCTGGATGCCCCAGATGGGAAGCACATTGTCAAACTGGGAGATGAAAGCGAAGGCAGCCCGGGAGTTTGTGATGAGGCCGCCGGACAATCCTTTCATGGCGATAAAGCCCATGCTGTGCTCTTTGCAAAGCTTCACCAGCTCCAGATCCTTTTCGGAGGACAGATAGCTGAAGGGGAACTGAAGGGTTTCGTAAAGGCCGGATTCAATGGCTTCTTTCGCTACACCCAGCTTGTGGGCGGTGATTCCGATATGGCGGATTTTTCCGGCAGCCTTTGCCTCCAGCATACATTCGTACATGCGGGTGCCATCTCCCGGTTTCCAGCAGGTGTCCGCGCAGTGGAACTGATAGATATCGATGTAATCAGTTTTCAGAAGCTTCAGGGAAGTATCCAGCTGCTTCCGGAATTCCTCCGGCGTCTTTGCCTGAGTTTTGGTGGCAATATAAATTTCTCCGCGCCTGGTTTTAAAAAGATCTTCAAAAGCGTTTCCAAGCTTTTCTTCGCTGTCGCTGTAAGCTCTGGCTGTATCGAAAAAGCGCATGCCGCCCTCATAGGCCCGGTGCAGAATCTGCACGGCTGTTTCCATATTGACCCTCTGGATGGGCAGAGCCCCAAAAGCATTCTGAGGAACCGTGATTCCGGTAGTGCCTAAAGTTATCGTTTTCATTGGTGTCACACTCCTTTGTATCTTTCACGGCGCCGGCATATTTTCGCAGTACCGTGGAAAATGAGAATATTTCTCCATTTATTGTAGTGCCTGACAGGCTTTCCCGTCAATCCTTCTTTTCGTTGAAATGGAGGGCACGAAGTGATAGAATGACACTACGAAGTATGACAGTGAGGTGCAATTTATGGGATGTCTGGGAAATCTGTTATGGTTTATCTGCGGAGGGGCGTTAAGCGGCTTAAGCTGGTGTCTGGCAGGCTGCCTCTGGTGTATCACGATTGTGGGAATTCCCATCGGGACCCAGTGCTTTAAACTGGCGGCTCTGAGCTTTTTTCCTTTTGGAAAGGAGGTCCGCTACGGAGGCGGGGCCGGCTCTTTCCTGCTGAATATTTTGTGGCTGATTTTTTCGGGCCTGGCGCTGGCCATAGAGCATGCGGCTTTCGGAGCCCTGCTGTGCGTCACGATCATTGGGATTCCCTTTGGACTGCAGCATTTTAAGCTGGCAAAGCTGGCGTTGATGCCCTTCGGCGCGGAGGTTTATTAAAGTATGATAAAGATTGATCTGATTACGGGTTTTCTAGGTTCCGGCAAGACCACTTTTTTGAAAAAATATGCGGCCTGGCTTATGAGCAGAGGACAGAGCATCGGCATTCTGGAAAATGACCTGGGCGCTGTCAATGTGGATATGATGCTTCTGAAAGAGCTGGAAGGGGAAAACTGTGAGCTGGAGATGATTTCCGGCGGCTGCGGCCGGGAGACCCACCGGAGAAGATTCCGGACCAAGCTGATTGCCATGGGAATGAGCGGTTACGACCGAGTCCTGGTGGAGCCTTCCGGCATCTATGACATCGATGAATTTTTTGACACCCTTCATGAAGAGCCTCTGGATCAATGGTATGAGATCGGAAGCGTCATTGCGGTGGTGGACGCGAAGCTGGAGCCGGATCTGTCGGATACGGCAGATTATATACTGGCCTCAGAAGCGGCGGACGCAGGCTGCATCCTCATAAGCAGGAGCCAGGAGGCTTCTGACAGGGAGCTTCAGGAGACCATAGCTCATCTGAACCGGGCACTGGAGAAGGCCCAGTGCAGCCGGAGGCTCCGGCTGGGAGAGGAGATCTTATGCAGAGACTGGGAAAAGCTTACAGACGAAGAATTTGAGCGGATTGCTTCCTGCGGCTTTGTCCCTGCGGATTATGTGAAACGGGATATGGGAGAGAAACCGCCCTTTGATTCTCTCTTTTTTATGAAGCTTCCTGTGACAGAACACGGACTGCGGCAGGCTGTCTCCCGGATTTTTCAGGATCCGGACTGCGGCAGGGTTTTCCGGCTTAAAGGGTTTTTGAAGAATGACGCCGCGGGGGACGGTAAAGAGCGCTGGAGTGAGCTGAACGCCACGCCTCATGAGACAGTAATCAGACCCATCGGGGAGGGCCAGGAGATCCTGATAGCCATCGGGGAAGGGCTGAACAGGGAAAGAATAGAAAAGCATCTGCAAGGAGGAGAAAACGGGTGAAAAAGTATGTAATGGCATTGGATGCGGGGACCACCAGCAACCGGTGCATTCTGTTCAATGAAAAGGGGGAAATGTGCAGCGTGGCCCAGCGGGAGTTCCACCAGCATTTTCCGAAGCCGGGCTGGGTGGAGCACGACGCGGATGAAATCTGGGCCAGCATGCTGGGCGTGGCAGTGGAGGCCATGAATATGATAGGGGCGTCCGCGGAAAATATTGCGGCCATCGGAATTACGAATCAGAGGGAAACTGCCATTGTCTGGGATAAGAATACAGGAGAACCGGTATACCATGCGATTGTCTGGCAGTGCCGCCGGACAGCGGAGTACTGTGATTCCCTGAAGGAGAGAGGGCTGACAGACAGTTTCCGGCAGAAGACAGGCCTGGTGATTGATGCCTATTTTTCCGGAACAAAGATCCGTTGGATTCTGGATCACGTGCCCGGAGCCAGAGAGCGGGCAGAAAAAGGGGAACTGCTTTTTGGAACCGTGGAGACCTGGCTGATCTGGAAGCTGACAAAGGGAGCGGTCCATGTGACGGATTACTCCAATGCTTCCCGTACTATGCTGTTCAATATCAACACGCTGGAATGGGACAGGGATATTCTGGAGGTGCTGGATATTCCGGAAAGCATGCTGCCGGAGGTAAAGCCCTCCAGCTGTATCTATGGCTGCACGGATCCTTCTTTTTTCGGCGGGGCAATTCCCATTGCGGGAGCCGCGGGCGACCAGCAGTCGGCCCTGTTCGGCCAGACCTGCTTTCATCCCGGCGAAGCAAAAAATACCTATGGGACAGGCTGTTTTCTGCTGATGAATACGGGAGACAGACCGGTGTTTTCCGACAACGGACTGGTGACCACCATTGCCTGGGGCATCGACGGAAAAGTCACCTATGCCCTGGAGGGCTCTATTTTCGTGGGCGGAGCCGCGATTCAGTGGCTGCGGGATGAGATGAGGCTGATAGACTCTTCGGAGGATTCTGAATATATGGCAAAGAAGGTGCCGGATACGAATGGCTGCTATGTGGTGCCGGCCTTTACCGGCCTGGGAGCGCCCTACTGGGATCAGTACGCCCGGGGAACGATTGTAGGCATCACCAGAGGCGTAAACAAGTACCATATTATCCGGGCGACTCTGGAGTCCATCGCTTACCAGGTTAATGATGTTCTGGTGGCCATGGAGGCAGATTCGAGGATTCGTCTGGAAGCCCTGAAGGCGGACGGCGGCGCCAGCGCCAATGATTTTCTGATGCAGACCCAGGCAGATATCATAGGAGCTCCGGTGAACCGTCCCAGCTGCGTGGAGACCACAGCCATGGGAGCGGCCTATCTGGCCGGTTTGGCAGTAGGTTACTGGTCAGGACCGGAGGAGATACGGAAAAACTGGGCCATTGATCATACCTTCGAGCCGGCCATCAGTCCGGAGGAGCGGAAAAGAAAGGTCAGAGGCTGGAAAAAGGCTGTGAAATATTCCTACGGCTGGGCGAAAGAAGAGTGAATTGATAAAAAATTGACAATCACACAGAAGAACTGTATAATAAGACGGGACAAGTGAACGTGATTCTCATACAGAATAACAGGAGGAGATGAAAATGCAGAAATTTGATGTGATTGTCGTTGGCGGCGGCCCGGCCGGGTACAACTGCGCGGAGTATGCGGCCCATCACGGGAAAAGTGTGATGCTGGTGGAGAAAAAGGCTCTTGGCGGGACCTGTCTGAACGCAGGCTGTATTCCCACAAAGACCTTTCTTTACGCTGCCAAGATGTATCATTACGCGGACGGCGCCGGAGCGGATTACGGCGTATCTGTAGATGGAACTGTGAGCCTTGATCAGGCCGCTGTGGTGAGAAAAAAGGACGAGGTGGTGAAGATGCTGGTGCAGGGTGTGGGAGCAGGCCTGCGCCGGGCGAAGGTCAAGGTGGTAAACGGCACCGCGAAGATAGGGAAGCGGGACGAAAATCTCATAGTGACTGTAGGAGAGGAAGAATATGCGGCAGAAGATTTGATTCTGGCTTCCGGTTCCTCGCCAGTCCTCCCTCCGATTGAGGGCGTGAAGGAAGGAATGGCGGACGGCACTGTGATGACCAGCGATGAGATTCTGGATATACAAAAGATTCCGGCCAAGCTTCTCATTGTGGGAGGCGGCGTGATTGGCTTTGAGATGGCGGCTTACTTCCAGGAGGCAGGAGCGAAGGTCACTGTCATCGAGATGATGGACAAGGTACTGGGCGGAAATGACCGGGAAATCAGCGGCCTGCTTCAAAAGGAGCTGGAGAAGAAAGGCGTGGTTTTCTATCTTTCCAGCAGTGTGAAGAAGCTGTCCAGAGGAGTAGTAACCTTTGAGAAGGATGGCCGTATTGATGTAGCTGCTTATGATAAGGCGTTGATGTGCGTGGGCCGCCGGGCCAATATCGGGATTGAAGGCCTGGAAGAGCTGGGAATTCAAGTGGAACGGGGCGCTGTGGTGACAGATGAGCATATGCGGACCAATGTGCCCCATGTCTATGCCATTGGAGATCTGAACGGAAAGGTCATGTTGGCTCATGTGGGCTACCGGGAAGGAGAAGCAGCTGTAAACCATATTTTGGGCCGGGAAGATGCCATGAGCTATGATGCTATCTGCGGCGTGGTCTACACAAATCCGGAGGCGGCCTTTGTGGGTGTGTCTGAGGAACAGGCAAAGGCTTCGGGAATTCCGTACCAGGTAAAGAAGGCTTCCATCAATATGAGCGGCCGCCATGTGGCGGAGAACGGCCTGAGCAGCGGCCTGTGCAAGCTGATTATCAACACGGAAAAGAATACGCTGATTGGAGCGGCGCTGATGTCCTCCTATGCCTCCGAATACATTTATTCTCTGGCATTGATGATCGATCTGCAGGTTCCGGTGGACCGGATTCTGCGGACGGTATTCCCTCATCCCACTGTGTGCGAGGTGGTCCGGGAGGCTCTGCTGAGCTGATAAATTCAGAAAGAATAGAGACGAAAAGAAACTTCGGGGCAGGACAAAGCTTTCAGGTTTTGTCCTGCCCCGAATATGCGCAATAGAGAAAGTTACAAAATATTCATAAAAAATTCTCATCCTGGGGTTGATTTTTCACACCAAAACGGGATAGAATAGCACTGGAACAGGAAAAAGAACCTGTTGATCTTTCAGTAAAAAGGAAGGTGAACTTACGTGGAAGGTTGTAATGGCCGAAGTTGGGAAACAGACAAAGCGGTGAAGCGTCATATGGAAAGAACCAGCCTGCGGCAGAAACGACTGACTGCCGTTGGTTTGCGTACGCCTTTTTGGCAGGAGCCTTTTGGCTGTCACAGTGACTGACAGCTGGAGAGAGCATCTGCAGTCCGCAGCCATAGAGATGGTTCGTAAAAATCCATAGAAGACAGCTTACCGCCGCAGGAAAAATGTTTCATGCGGTATTTTTATGCCCTTTTTTCCGGTCTGTTTCCTCCATGTCAGAAATGGAGGTACAAGATTATGAAGAACATTTTCAGAGAGAATCTCATCAGAAACAAAAAGGCAGTAACCGGAAGCCGCCAGGAATATCAGAACGGGGCTGGTACGGTCTGGAACAGAATGGCGGCGATGGAAGAAGCGGAAGTATATGAGGAGCTGGAGAGCTGCCCGGAGGGACTGCTCCAGGAGCAGGCAGAGGAACTTCTGGACAGATATGGAGAGAACCGGATTTCCTATGGGGAAAAGACATCCTGGCTGAAAAGAATCTGGGAAGCTTTTGTGAATCCTTTTACGATCATTCTTCTGATTCTGGCTCTGGTATCACTGTTTACGGAGGTAATCTGGGCGGCGCCGGGAGAAGAAAATCCGGTTACGGTCATCGTGATTCTGGTCATGGTGCTGATATCCGGGCTGATGCGCCTGATTCAGGAGACCCGCAGCGGGAACGCCGCGGCCCGGCTTTCTGCCATGCTCCGAACTACTGCCTGTGTGGAGCGTATGGACGGGGGACGCCGGGAAATCCCCATTGAGGAAATCGCCGTGGGGGACATTGTGCACCTGGCGGCAGGAGATATGCTTCCCGCGGATCTGCGGATCCTGGAGGCAAAGGACCTGTTTGTGAGTCAGTCAGCCCTGACAGGAGAAAGCGGACCGGTGGAGAAGACAGCCCTTCCTGACCAGGGAGAAGGAGCCCCTCTCTTTAAAACCTGTCTGGCTTTTATGGGAAGCAATGTGGTCAGCGGCAGCGGGAGAGGAATCGTGATAGCCACCGGTGACCGCACAGTTTTGGGCGGCATGGCCGGAAAGCTGGAGGAAAAACCGGCAGAGACCTCGTTTGAGAAGGGAGTCAATTCCGTATCCTGGCTTCTGATCCGTCTGATGCTGATCATGGTTCCGGTGGTTTTGTTTCTGAACGGCTTTGTAAAAGGAAACTGGCTGCATGCGGCCCTGTTTGCCATTTCCATCGCCATCGGACTGACCCCGGAGATGCTGCCTGTGATCATCACCACCTGCCTGGCCAAGGGGGCCGTGTCCATGAGCCGCCATAAGGTGATTATGAAGGATCTGAACGCGATTCAGAACCTGGGTTCTATGGATATTCTCTGCACTGACAAGACGGGTACGCTGACCCAGGATAAGATTGTGCTGGAGCGGCATCTGAACGTGGATGGGAAGGAGGATGACCGGATTCTGCGCCATGCCTTTCTGAACAGCTGGTATCAGACAGGACTCCGGAATCTTCTGGATCGGGCGATCATCGAGCGCACACAGGCTCTGGAATCTGAAAACCCCGATCTGCAGAACCTGGATAAGGCCTACACCAAGGTGGACGAGATTCCCTTTGACTTTGAGCGGCGCCGGATGAGCGTGGTGGTGGAAGATAAGAATGGAAAGACCCAGCTTATCACAAAGGGAGCTGTGGAGGAGATGCTGGCAGTCTGCGCCTATGCGGAATATCAGGGCGAGATTGTAAAGCTGACTGCTTCCATGCGTGAAAAGGTGCTGAAATGCGCGGATGATCTGAATCAGAGGGGAATGCGCGTGCTGGGCCTGGCTCAGAAAACCAATCCCTCGCCGGTGGGAGCCTTCTCGGCGGAGGATGAAAAGGATATGGTGCTGATCGGATATCTGGCTTTCCTGGATCTGCCCAAGACTACCACGGCAGACGCGGTAGACGCTCTCCGCCGCTGCGGTGTAGACATGAAGGTGCTGACCGGAGATAACGAAAAGGTTACACGCTGCATCTGCGAAATGGTGGGGATTCCTGTGGGGCAGATTCTGCTTGGAGAGGAAATCGACGGGCTTTCTGACCGGGAACTGGCAGGCAGAGTGGAGCAGACTTCAGTCTTTGCAAAGCTTTCACCGGAGCAGAAGGCACGGGTTGTGGAGGCTCTCCGGGGGAACGGCCATTGTGTGGGCTATCTGGGAGACGGAATCAATGACAGCGCGGCCATGAAGGCGGCGGACGTGGGAATTTCCGTGGACAATGCGGTGGATATCGCCAAGGAATGTGCCCAGGTGATTCTGCTGGAAAAGGATCTGCTTGTGCTGGAGCATGGAGTGCTGGAAGGCCGCAAGGTATACGCGAATATGATGAAATACATCAAGCTGACAGCGGCCTCCAATTTCGGAAACATGTTTTCCGTGCTGGCTGCATCCGTATTTCTTCCGTTTCTGCCCATGGAAGCGGTTCAGCTTCTGCTGCTGAATCTGGTATATGATATTTCCTGCGCCGCCATTCCCTGGGACAATGTGGACAGGGAATTCCTTCAGAAGCCCTGCCGCTGGGACGCGGACTCTGTGGGAAAATTCATGTTCCGGATAGGACCTGTCAGCTCCGTGTTTGATATTCTTACGTTCCTTGTCATGTATTTTGTGATCTGCCCTGTTGTGTGCGGCGGTGGATACCGTACTCTGGACCCGGCGGCCCAGGCAGGCTTTACGGCGCTCTTTCAGACAGGCTGGTTTGTGGAATCCATGTGGAGCCAGACTCTGGTGATTCATCTGATCCGCACCAGCCGTGTGCCCTTCGTGCAGAGCCGCGCGTCCGGGCCTGTGATGTGGTCCACGTTTTTGGCCGTCGGAGCGCTGACGGTTCTGCCCTTCCTTCCATTTGGGGCAGGCTTTGAGCTCACCGCTCTTCCGGCAGTGTATTTCCCGTGGCTGGCCCTGATTGTGGCGGCTTATATGGCGGCTATGACGATTGTGAAGAAGCTTTATATCAGGAAATACGGAGAACTGCTGTGATGAAAGAAGATTGACAGAAGGCTTCCGGGGGCGTTAAGATGAAAGACAGAAAAAAACGCGGACGGAGAACAGTTATGACAGCTCAGCTTACGGCCCGCCACACAGGAAATGCGGGATTACTCATTCATCTTATTAATATAGAAAGAACTGCCGGAGGAAAAGCAGAAAATACGACAGAAAATGAAACGGGAATTGAAACGGCGGAGTCATCCATCGGCGTCGATGTATTCTGCCGGCACCGGAAAGGCCTCTATATGGATACGCCGGAGACGGAGCAGGATTTTCTGCTTTCACAGATAGAAAAAGGAAGACTCCGGACACTTGTTTTTACTCATGAGCATGACGATCACTTCTGCCTGGAGGAGGTGCTGGAGGCCTTGAGGAGAAATCCAGAGCTCCGCATTATCTCCACCCGGCGGGTGATTCGGGAGATCCGGGTGCACAGCACAGACGGCATTCTGACGGAAATTTCTCCGGAAGAGAAAGGAATGCTGGAAACGGAGCCTGAACCTGGAATCAGGCTTACCTTATTTAACAGTCCCCACATGGGAGAGCAGTTTGGGGATGTACAGAATCTGGTCTGCCTGCTGGAAGCGGGGGGCAGAAAACTGATGATTCCCGGAGACGCCAGGCCGGACCCGGAGCTTTTCTTACGGGCAGCTTCCTGGTCGCCTGTAATTGACTGGCTGATCGGTCCTTTCCCGCTTCTGGGTCTGCCCTCTTCCAGAAAGAAGATTGCGGCGGCTCTGACGGTCCGTCATGTGCTGGCGGTACATCTGCCCCGGCCGGAAAAAGACGTGCATGGCTGGAGAGCCAGCGCAGTGAAAGTATGTGAGAGGGCGGGGGACGGCCTGCCCATGCCTCTGTTTGGAGATGTGATTGGAGAAACCTACAGTCTGTGACAGTGGAGGCCTGTATTTCCCGGCGGGCCGGGGATACCAGTTTCTTTCTATAAAAAACAGGTAAAATCCATGAAAACTTGCAGAAAAACCCCTTGACACAGGGGTTTTTCGTCATTATAATACTATCGTGTGCGCGAAGATACATACAGTATTTCTGCGCGCCAAAATGATTGTCGATTACCGACACAGCAGCCTGACAGGGCCGGCATCATGCCAGCCACTTACAACAGGAGGTGAAAGGAATGCCAACATTTAACCAGTTAGTCAGAAAAGGAAGACAGACATCTGTAAAGAAGTC
>CALWAV010000150.1 GCA_944375745.1 uncultured Merdimonas sp. | reverse complement strand
TATCGCGGTTTCTCTGAATTCCTTTTCCATGGGCGTGATTGACGATCCGCTCTATACGATCTGCATGTGCGCATCCGGAAAGGATGTGGTGCATTCTGTTATCAACGGACGGACTGTCTTAAAAGACGGAAAAATTCCGGGACTTGACTATGAAGAAATGGAAAAAACCGCGCAGAAATATTATAATAAACTAAAGCAGAGTTTTGTGGAACGCAGCGCGTTCCCTGCGGAAAACTTTTACGATACTTCATATCCGGTAAAGGAGGGATAAAACCATGTATGATTTGATGATACGAAATGGCACCGTAGTAACAGGAGCAGGCGTATTCCAGGCAGACGTCGCAGTCAGAGATGGAAGAATTGCCGCCATCGGCAGACTGGAAGGCAAAGCGAAGGAAGAGGTCAGCGCGGAAGGACTGCTTGTATTTCCCGGAGGCGTGGACTGCCACGCGCACTTAAATGAGCCGGGATATACCTGGCGGGAGGACTATGAGCACGGAACGAAAGCGGCGGCGGCGGGAGGCGTCACCACGATTGTGGATATGCCTCTTCAGAATACCCCGTCTCTGGTGAATACGGAAGCCTTTGACAACAAGGTACGGGTTCTGGAAGGAAAATCCTATGTGGATTATGCTTTCTGGGGCGGCCTGATAGACAGCAATCTGGACCAGATAGAACCGCTGGCCAGACGCGGCGTTGCTACTCTGAAATCTTTCATAAGTCCTTCCTCGCCGGATTATCCTTCTACTCCCATTCCGGCAGCATATGAAGCTATGAAAAAGGCCGCAGAGCTCGATCTTCTGCTGGGATTTCACTGCGAAGATTACGCTATGATTTCCTATTGGGAAAAGCAGGCGAAGGAAGCGGGAAAAAACAGCTGGAGAAGCTATCTGGACGCCCGGCCGGTGATCGCGGAGGAACTGGCTGTCCAGAATATTCTTGATATGGCCCGGGAGACAGGCGCCAGAATTCATATCTGCCATGTGAGCCACCCGGCTGTGGCGGAACGCATCAGAAAAGCCAGGGCAGAGGGCGTGCGTGTTACCGCGGAAACCTGTCCCCACTATCTGATTTTCACAGAAGAGGATGTGGAGAAAAACGGAGGACTTTTCAAGTGCTCCCCGCCTCTGCGGAAAAAAGAGGATATGGAGCGGCTCTGGGATTATCTGAAAGATGGGACGCTGGAAAGTATTGTGTCGGATCACTCTCCGGCTGCCCCATATGAAAAATCGGATAACCTGACGGTCTGGGAGACCTGGGGAGGCATCAGCGGACTGCAGACAGGGCTTCAGATTATGTATGAATACGGTGTCAGAAGAAGGGGCCTGTCTCTGGAACTTCTGGCAAAGCTGATGGGAGAAAAGGCTGCGGAAAACTTCCGGATTCCCGAAAAGGGAAAACTGGAAATCGGATATGACGCGGATATTGTCCTGTTTGATCCGAAAAAGGAATGGGAAATCACACCGGATTCGCTGTATTATCTGAATCAGATTTCTGCTTTCTGCGGACTGAAAGGTACCGGAGCGGCAGCAGCTACGTATGTGAGAGGAAAGCTTGTATATAAAGACGGTGCTTTCTATGAGAAGCAGGGGAAACTGATACGTTATGACTGTCAACATCGAATGGCTGATTAACCAGGACATTATCAGGGGAATCCGGCTGCTGGCCGGAGAAAAGGGCAAAGCAAACGAAATTACCGCGGTCAATGTCATGGATAACCCGGATACGGTACGCTGGATCCGGAAAGGGGAGCTGCTGCTCTCCACAGGATATTTTCTTGAAATGGATCCTCTGGAGCAGGAGTATCTGATCCCCCAGCTTGCCAAACGAGGCTGTGCCGGGCTTGGCATCAAAATGAAGCGGTATCTGGAGGAGCTGCCTCAGGCTATGCGCAGGCAGGCGCAGGAATTGGGATTCCCGATTCTCGAGCTGCCTTATGAGCGTAATTTTTCGGAAATCAACGATTTGATTTACCGGAATATCTTTGAAAAAGAAAAGGAGCGTACAGCATATAGGGCAGATTTTTACCGTGAAATCACAGAAGCCCTGACAGGAGAGCATTCTCTGATCCAGCTGATTCAGACCGTCCGGAGGTATCTGAATAACCCCGTTTTTTTGACGGGAACGGGGTTTCAGATGCTGGCCTACGACTGTCCTGAGTCTGTGGAACCGCTTTTTCAGAAGCTGATTCTGAACCGGGGAGATTTTTCCGTATTTCCCGCCAGGGAAACAGAACTGCTTCTGCACGAGTATGAACAGAGAAGATTCCAAATGAAGACAGAGCTGGTAAAGGAAGGCGAGACAGCATGCAGCTGCCGCATCTTTCCGGTCACGGATAAGGAAATGCTGCTTGGCTTTCTGTGCGTGCTGGAGCTTAAAGACAGTATGTCAAAAGAGGATTTCCGCATAGTGGAGGAACTCCGCAGTATTATCAGCCTGGAGCTTCTGCGCCACAGTCTGCGGGGAATTAGCCAGAAATATATGAAAAATAATTTTGTGCGCGTTCTGCTGGGCCAGGTAAATTCTCTGCCTGAGATAGAGGCTCAGTGTGATCTGTACGGCTTTCCATACATGAAAAAGAGGGTATGTCTGGTCGTACGGATGGCTTCCCATACAGACCCGTCCTCCGCGTTATATAAAAACAGGGAGGAGACGCTGCACCGGCTGCTGCTGCGTGTTTCTTCAGACAGCGATGTGCGGTTCCTGCAGTTTTCCTATAATAATCTTCTGATTGTGTACAGTCTGTTTTCCGGCCGCTTTTCCAAGGAGGAATGCGTTCAGGAGAGCATGCAGACGGGAAAAAAACTAATCGAAGCTCTCAGACAGGAACAGCTTCAGGTAGAGATCGGCGTCAGTGACTGCCACAGCGGGGCCGCCATGATCCGGGAAGAATTTGAACAGGGACTCAAAGCGCTGAAGCTGGGGAAAGAGCTTCATCCGGAGGAAAGAATTTATTCCTATCAGCAGGATATCATTTACCACCTTCTGAGAGAAGGACTCAGCGAAGAGAAACTGAACAGCTTCTATGAGAATACGGTAGAGGCTCTGGACCGGTATGACGAGGAAAATCATTCTGAGCTGGCGGATACGCTGAAAGGTTATTTTGAGTGGAACCAGAATATTACAACGGCTTCTCAGAAAATGTATATTCACCGGAATACACTGTCCAGCCGGCTGGAAAAAATCAAGGAAATCCTGGGAAATGATATGAACAGCCAGCAGGAATGTCTGGTGCTTCAGCTGGGCCTGTATGCCCGCACCCTGATCCGGATAGAGAAAAAAGAGCATCCCTAGCGGGTGTTCTTTTTTTGGCCGTCTATGGCGGGAATCCCTGGTTTTTCTCCTGTTTTTGTGATATAATTTTTCTATTGGAAAATCTTTTCAGCTGATTTTCGGAAAAAGGAGAGGTCGAATATGGAGAAACAGACACTGGATTTTGTTACAGAAAAGACACATGCGCTGCTTGCGGCTCCCAGCTGCTGCAAGGAAGCCAAAGAGGCAGCTCAGAACTGGCTGGCAGCTGTGGGAACAGACAAGGAAGCAGAAGTGACAAAAAAGTATATTGCTGAGCTGGAAGAGGATATCGTACCCATTGACGGACTGATTAGTCTTGCAGAATCAGAAATGGGACAGAAAATCTTTGGGGATAACGCAAAAAATGTGGCAGAGCAGGGAAGAAAGGCAAAAGAAGCCGGAGCAGTGCATTGCTTCTGTGACGCCTGCCAGGCAGTAGAAGCAATCCTTGCCAAGAAAGATGAAATGCTTGCATAGAAAGCGGATACCCGTTACTTTACTGAAAAGACTCAAAGTCGGTTTCAGCTTTTCATTTCTATAGTTTACATAAAATAATTACGTAAACATTTTTTTCTTTTCGTATAAGGAGGTTTTTTCATGGGTGAGACATTACAGACCATCAGAGAGAGACGAAGCGTCCGGAGCTACAAACCGGATATGATTCCGGAAGAAACCCTTCAGAAAATCGTGGAAGCGGGAACCTGGGCGGCCACTGGCAGGGGCAGACAGTCCCCGATCATCGTAGCAGTTACAAACAAGGAGCTGAGAGACCGGCTTTCCCGTATGAACGCCGAAATTATGGGGACGGATACGGATCCTTTCTACGGAGCGCCGGTGGTGCTGATTGTGCTGGCAGATAAGAATGTGCCGACACATGTATATGATGGTTCCCTTGTGATGGCCAATCTGATGCTGGCAGCTCAGGATCTGGGAATCGGAAGCTGCTGGATTCACCGGGCAAAAGAAGAGTTCGAAAGCGAAGAGGGGAAAGAGATCTTGAAATCTCTGGGAATCGAAGGCGAATATGAAGGAATCGGCCATTGTATTCTCGGCTATCCGGACGGAGCGCCGAAAGCGGCAGCGGCCAGAAAGGATACCTACGTATATTATGCCCGGTAAAGCTGTTCTGCTATTGCGGGAATCCGTATAAAAAGTCAGAATTTTATCAACTTCCGGTTTTCTTTTTTGCACAGATGTTGTATAATATACACAAGAACTATTGGAAAGGAGACGGAGGTATATGGCAAATAACACAATTATAACGATTGCCCGTCAGTATGGAAGCGGTGGACATGATGTGGGGAAAAAGCTTGCAGAGGAGCTGAAGATTCCTTTCTATGACAAAGAGCTTTTGGAGAGAGCCGCCAAGGACAGCGGATTCTGTCAGGAGATATTTGAGAATTACGATGAGAAGCCGACAAACAGCTTCCTGTATTCTCTTGTGATGGATACCTATTCCCTTGGTTACTCGACTTCCGCTTTTGCTGAAATGCCTTTGAATCACAAGATTTTCCTGGCTCAGTTCAACGCAATCAAAGATATCGCCAAGGAAGGCCCCTGCGTAATCGTAGGCCGCTGCGCGGACTATGCCCTGGCAGATTTCCCAAATGTGGTAAACGTATATCTTTATGCGGATATGCAGTCCAGGATTGCCCGGATTGCCCGCCGCCACGATGTGACTGACGCAAAAGCAAAGGATCTGATTCAGAAGACGGACAAGAGCCGTGCCAGCTACTATAATTATTATACCAACAAAAAATGGGGCGAGGCGACAGGCTATGATCTCTGCCTGAATACGGCCAGTCTCGGTATCGATGGAACCATCCATATGATTCGGGAGTTTGTGGCCTATAAGGAAAGAGATCATGAAAGAATCTGAGACAGCAGAGGACTTATATGAAACTTGTAATACAGAGAGTTTCCCGCGCATCGGTGACGGTGCGCGGGAATGTAATCGGCCGCATCGGCCAGGGCTATCTGGTGCTGGTAGGTGTGGGAAAAGAAGATACGAAGGAAGACGCAGACCGTCTGGTTCATAAGATGATTGGTCTGCGCATTTTTGCGGATGAGAACGGCAAGATAAACAAATCCCTGAAGGATGTGGACGGCCAGCTGCTGCTGATCTCCCAGTTTACCCTTTATGCGGACTGCAGCCATGGAAACCGTCCCGGTTTCACAAATGCGGGAGATCCGAAGACAGCCAAAGAGCTGTATGAATATATGATTGAAAAATGCCGGGAGGAAATTCCGGTGGTGGAACAGGGAGAGTTCGGCGCGGATATGCAGGTGGAGCTAGTCAATGACGGCCCCTTCACCATTCTTCTGGACTCGAAATAAGTAATTCGATTATTATGAAAGACAAAACAGCGGACGTCTGCATGGACGCGGCTCCCGCTGTTTTGTCTTTTTATCTTTTCAGTTTATCTTTTCAGGATTTCGAAGATTCCGTACATATTCCAGCTCTTTATAGGGGCTGTAAATTCCATCCACCACAGCCCGGAACATACGCTCTTTGGCGCCCG
>CALWAV010000149.1 GCA_944375745.1 uncultured Merdimonas sp. | reverse complement strand
GAGCTCTCCATGATAATTGGCCACCGGGGAATTGGTAAAACGGTTAAACTCCGCGAACCTGTTTACATATTCCCAGACCTTTCTGTTGTTTGTGTGGAAGATATGGGCTCCGTATTTGTGAACCTGGATGCCTTCCACTTCCTCCGTATAGACATTACCGGCAATCTGCGGTCTTTTGTCTATGACAAGGACGGATTTTCCCGCGTCTGCTGCCTGTCTTGCAAATACTGAGCCGTAAAGGCCCGCTCCGACGATTAGATAATCATACATGTTTCTGAATTCCTTTCCTTTGTTTTCTGTTATTCTTTTTCATAAAGCCGGCCGTGTTCCTCAAGAGCTGCCGCTCTTTTTTTCACCTGCCGCCATTGCTTTTCACTGATTCCTTCCGGCATGTCCATCCGGTTTATTTTCGACAAATCCACATGAAGCTCTGTCTGAGCCAGAAGAGCCCCTGTCTCCAGATCCATTTCTTCCTCCGTGGTCTGGGAATACATGCCCTCCACATCTGAAAAGGCCTGATCATGGTCCATCAGCGGATACAGCTCCTGAAGCCGTCCAGTCTCATTGTCCATAAAAAAGCCCCAGTTTGCTCCGTGGCGGTCAATATTATTTAAAATATAATCCGCAATCTGCATCTGCAGATAATGCTCTCTGTCCAGACTCAGCACATCCGCGAACGCATTTCTCCCATTTTCCTGGCAGAAGATCTGGAAGTCCTCAAAGCTTACCATAGACCTTTCTTCTGAAGCAATCAGCCTGCATTTTACGACCCGCTCATCCAGAGCCCGGATTCTCTCCTTGCGCTCAGCGGTCACCACCCGGTCCAGCTCTTCCCCTTCCACCTTTCGGTAACCCACATGGGCAAACCCGAGGGCGTCCAGGATTTTTGAGGCAGCCAGCTCTTTTTTCCCTATCTTATACAGATAAAGCTCTCCGCCGTTTCTCACCCATGCCTTTGCGGCCACTCCCTGGGTGGTCAGCTCCGGTGTGTGAATTTTTCCATTTTCACGCAGCACATCGCCCACAAGGGCCGTGGAAGCCATTGCCTTCGAGATATCATTTTGGAACAGGCTCACATCCTTCCATTCCAGTTTCTCTTCTTCCTCCTTGAACCAGTACATATCTGAAAGACTGGCTCCATGGCAGGTCTGGCAGATCCTGTAGGCGTTTGTCTGGGATACCCGCATGGAATTCAGAATCATCTTGCTGTTCGTTCTGGAAAGCTGAATCGCCCTGCTGTTCATCCATGTGCCATAGAAATCTTCCAGTGTCACCCTGTCTTTGCGCAGGCTGAATGGAAGCAGGTCCCTGTTTAGGATTCTGCAGCCTCCCTGTTCTATTTCCAGCACCGGTATATCTTTTGCCATCAAATACAGACTCATGTCTCTTTGTTCCACCTTTGGTTCCACAATATTTTGCCACATGTAAAGCCTACCATAATGTAGTTTTCTTTTCAACGGCAAAAATCCCGGAAGACCAGAAATCACTTTCTTTTGTCTCCGGGATTTTAAAGTTCTGCCCCGATCTACTCGTCCAGGGCTTCCTTAACCTTTTCAAAAATATTTTTCTTTCCTTTTCCTGTTCTGCCGCCTCCCCGGGGAGCTGTTCCGTTAACTGCAGCATCGTAAGCACGCAGCGCCTCCTTTGCCTCCCGGTTCAGATCTGTAGGAACCTGAACTACCAGAGTTACATAGTGGTCGCCCCGGACATTCTTATTGCGGACAGAAGGCACTCCTTTGCCCTTCAGGCGCACACGGGTATCCGTCTGAGTCCCCGGCTTTACATCGTACTCCACCTCGCCGTCTACAGTCTTGATACGCACAGTGCCTCCAAGGGCCGCTGTCACAAAACTGATGGGAGCTGTGGAATAGATATTCATATCCTGACGCTGGAATACCGGATGGCGGGCTACGATAACCTCCACCAGCAGATCGCCTCTGGGGCCTCCATTGACGCCCGGCTCTCCCCTGCCTCTCAGGCGGACGCTCTGTCCGTTGTCCACACCTGCGGGAATCGATACGGAAATCTTCTTTTTGTTCGAAATGTAACCGGTTCCGTAGCAGTCCGGACATTTTTCCTTGATAATCTTACCGGTTCCGTTACAGTCCGGACAGGTGCGCACATTCTGCACCATGCCGAACAGGGACTGCTGTGTATAGACCACCTGGCCTTTTCCGCCGCACTTGGGACAGGTAACAGGAGAAGTACCCGGCTTTGCGCCCGTACCATGACAGGTGCCGCACTCGTCTTTCAGAGTAAGCTCCAGCTCCTTTTCGCAGCCGAATACTGCTTCCTCAAAAGTAATACGGACCTGAGTGCGGATATTGGCGCCCTGCATAGGACCGTTGTTCGCCCTTCTGCTGCGGCCGCCACCAAAGAGATCACCGAAACTATCTCCAAAGATATCTCCCATGTCCGCGCCGTTGAAGTCAAAACCGCCAAAGCCGCCCGCTCCGCCTGCTCCTCCCTCAAAGGCCGCATGGCCAAACTGATCATACTGGCGGCGCTTTTCCGGATCGCTCAAGACTGCGTAAGCCTCAGACGCTTCTTTAAATTTCGCCTCCGCTTCCTTGTCGCCGGGGTTCATGTCCGGATGATATTTTTTCGCCAGCTGGCGGTACGCCTTTTTGATTGCAGCGTCATCTGCGTTTTTATCTACACCCAGAACCTCGTAGTAATCTCTTTTCTGCTCTGCCATTCCTTCAACTTCCTCTTCTTCGTTACTATGTCACGCAAATACCCAGGAAAAGCCCTCAGCTGCTCTGATTCACTTTCCCTGGATATTAATACAATAAGAACTTTTTGAAAGTATGCACCCTCTCTAAGTTTTCTGATATCCTAGTGTCCGGAAGCACACAGATGTCTGTGAGGCGTCCGAACACAGGATACAGAAAACTGCAGAGTCCATCTACTTTCACACTAGTTCTCTATTTTACACCTCGCGGTAATCTCCGTCAACCACATCATCAGCAGCTCCGCCTGCGTTCTGATCCGGTCCCGGTCCTGCCTGGCCCTGGCCAGCGCCGCCCTGAGCAGCCTGTGCCTGCTCATATACCTTTGCAAAGACCTTCTGAGCCGCGTTCATCAGCTTCTCCTTGCCTGCCTTCAGCTCATCAATATCAGCGTCAGACAGTTCAGCCTGATCCTTGGTTCTGTCAAGGACTGCCTTCAGAGAAGAAAGCTCTGTCTCAACCGCAGACTTGTCAGCCGGGTCAAGCTGCGCTCCTACCTCTTCCATTGCCTTCTCGGTCTGGAATACCATGGAGTCTGCGTCGTTTCTCGCGTCGATGCCTTCCTTACGCTTCTTATCCTGAGCCTCAAACTCTGCTGCTTCCTTTACAGCCTTCTCGATGTCGCTCTCAGACATATTGGAGCCGGCTGTGATTGTGATATGCTGCTCTTTGCCTGTGCCCAGATCCTTTGCAGATACATTTACAATACCGTTTGCATCGATATCGAAGGTAACCTCAATCTGCGGAACGCCTCTTCTTGCGGGCGGGATTCCATCCAGACGGAACTGGCCCAGAGATTTGTTGTCACGCGCGAACTGACGCTCGCCCTGTACGACGTTGATATCTACGGCTGTCTGGTTGTCAGCAGCAGTAGAGAAGATCTGGCTCTTTCTGGTCGGGATTGTAGTATTACGCTCAATCAGACGTGTAGCAATACCTCCCTGTGTCTCGATGGACAGTGACAGCGGAGTTACATCCAGCAGAAGGATATCGCCTGCGCCGGCATCTCCTGCCAGCTTGCCGCCCTGGATAGAAGCGCCGATCGCAACGCACTCATCCGGGTTCAGAGTCTTGCTGGGCTCATGTCCGGTCAGCTGTTTTACCTTATCCTGTACAGCCGGAACACGTGTGGAACCGCCTACCAGCAGTACCTTTCCAAGGTCTGCGGCTGTGATGCCTGCGTCTCTCAAAGCTGCCTGTACGGGCTCTGCGGTCTTCTCTACCAGATCGTGGGTCAGCTCATCGAATTTCGCTCTTGTCAGGTTCATATCAAAATGCTTCGGTCCTTCGGAGGTTGCGGTAATGAACGGAAGGTTGATGTTGGTAGTTGTCGCGGAGGACAGCTCCTTCTTTGCCTTCTCAGCAGCCTCTTTCAGTCTCTGCATAGCCATCTTGTCACCGGACAGATCCACGCCCTCTGTGCGCTTGAACTCTGCCAGCATATAATCAACAATCTTCTTATCAAAGTCATCGCCGCCCAGACGGTTGTTTCCGGCTGTGGCAAGAACCTCGATAACGCCGTCGCCAATCTCGATGATAGATACATCAAAGGTGCCGCCGCCCAGGTCGTATACCATGATCTTCTGCTCTTTCTCATTGTCCAGGCCGTAAGCCAGAGCCGCAGCTGTAGGCTCATTAATAATACGCTTTACATCCAGGCCCGCGATCTTTCCTGCGTCCTTAGTTGCCTGTCTCTGCGCGTCATTGAAGTATGCCGGTACGGTGATAACCGCTTCGGTAACCTTCTCGCCCAGATAATTCTCTGCGTCTGCTTTCAGCTTCTGCAGAATCATAGCGGAAATCTCCTGCGGAGTATACTGCTTTCCGTCGATTGTCACCTTGTAATTGGTTCCCATCTCTCTCTTGATGGAGGAAATGGTTCTCTCGGAGTTGGTGACTGCCTGACGCTTTGCAGGCTCACCTACCAGTCTCTCGCCCGTCTTTGTGAACGCCACGATGGACGGTGTGGTTCTTGCTCCTTCTGTATTGGCGATAACCACCGGTTTACCGCCTTCCATGACTGCTACGCAGCTATTTGTTGTTCCCAGGTCGATACCAATAATTTTGCTCATAATAGAGACCTCCTCATTTATTTTCTGTGTGTGATAATTGTCTTAACTGATTTATATGGAAATGGGCGTCTGCTCATTTTCATGCCTTTATTAATTTGCTACCTTTACCATACTGTGGCGGATTACTGTATCCTTATACATATAACCCTTCTGGAATTCCTCAGCTACCACATTTTCACCAAGGTTCTCATCCTCCACATGCATTACTGCATTGTGGAAGTTCGGATCGAATTCCTCTCCCACAGCCTGAATCGGTGTTACGCCCAAGTCTGTCAGAACTGTCATCAGCTGGCGGTAGGTTTTTTCCATACCGTCAATCACGGGGTTTGCTTTATCCTCCTCCGTGACCACTGCCAGGCCGCGTTCAAAATTGTCTACCACCGGAAGGATTTTCTCAATCACATCTCTGGCTCCCACTTCATACATATGGGCTTTTTCTCTTTCGGTGCGCTTGCGGAAGTTATCGAATTCAGCCATCTGCCGCTTCACACGGTCCTCCAGCTCCTCGATTTTTTCTTCCCATTTTTCTTTTTTCTTCTTCTTTTTCATTTTATCCGGCTCCTCTTCGGCTTTTTCCGGCTGTTCCGCCTTGTCACTGTCTTCGGAGCCTGCTTTCTCCTCCGGCTGCTTTTCTCCGGAAGCCTCATCCGTCTTCACGGTCTCTTCCGGTTCTCCTTCTTTCCGGGCGCTGCCGTCCTCCGGCTGCTCCTCCCGGATATCTTCCTGCTTTAAATCCTTTTCTTCCACGGGTCGTTACCCCTTTCTCTATTTATTTCTTCCTTTTGTTATATATCTCATCCAGCTGTTCTGTCAGCGTCTTCAGCGTCTTCAGCACATTCTCATAATCCATCCGCTTGGGACCTATGATACCGATTGTTCCCTGAAGTCCTTCGCCCAATTCATAGGTGGCAGTCACCACGCTGCAGTCCTTCATGGCCTGAATCGGAGATTCCTGGCCGATATACACCTGAATGCCCTGATTATCACTGTTCTCCAGGGTCTGATTTACCAGATCCGTCAGCTCCTGCTTCTCCTCGAAGGTGCTGATAATCTCGCTGGCTTTGCCATTATCTGAAAGCTCCGGATACCGGAAAATATTTGTGGCGCCTGAGGTATATATCTTTACCTCATCCTCCGCGTGTATTACTTCCGCTACGGCGTCAATCACGCTCGCGATCAATTCGCTGTGGATTCCTGCCTGTTCCTTCAGGTTCTGAATCATGGCCAAGTTGATTTCTTCAATGGACCGGCCATTCAGCACACTGTTCAGAAGGATATTCAGCTTCAGCACTGTCTCCTGATCCAGCTCCTCCGTCACGTCGATGACCTTATTGCGGACCAGATTTCCCTCCATCATAATGACCGCCAGAATCTGTGTGGAATTTACTTTGGACAGCTGAATAAATTTCAGCTTGTTCCCTTTCACTGCCGGCGTGGAAACCATAGTCGCGTAATTGGTATTGGCGGCCAGAACCTTAACCACCTGCTGCAGCATCTGCTCCAGCTTGTCAGTCCGCTCCAGCATCAGATCCTTGAATTCCTGAATCTCCTGATCCTTACTCTCCAGGATATGATCCACGTACAGACGATATCCTTTATCAGAAGGAATCCTGCCTGCGGAAGTATGAGGCTGTATAATGTAGCCCATCTCTTCCAGGTCTGACATTTCGTTCCGAATCGTGGCAGAGCTCAGATTCAAATCCGAGTATTTGGAAATCGTTCTGGAACCTACGGGCTCTCCCGTCTCCATATAAGTACGGATGATAGCGTCCAAAATTTTCTGTTTTCTTTCATCCAGTTCCATACTGCCACTTCACCTTCTTTAATCTGGTTTGTTTTTCTCTATTAGCACTCGGCCCCTCTGAGTGCTAACATTAAAATATCACTACGTCTTCCTTTTGTCAACCCTGTTTCTCAATTTTTTTATATTTCATCCTTTGTTTATATTTTTCATATTATTTTTAGAAAAAAATGCTTGCATTTTCAGAATAATGGTGGTATACAGTAGAGTAGAAAAGAACAAGGCCCTGTATCAGATATGAAGCATATCCGATACCGGGTCTTCTTTTTAGTTGTTACATTTCAATACAATATGTGATGCCGGATATGTGTGCATTATCCCCTTCATAAGTATATTTCAAAATTATATAATATAAGGAAAGGAGTCAGATTTATGAATATCAGTAAATTTACGCAGAAGTCTATTCAGGCAGTAAACGATCTGGAAAAGCTGGCATATGAGTACGGAAACCAGGAAATCGAGCAGGAACACCTTCTGATGAGTCTGCTCCGTCAGGAGGACAGCCTAATTCTGAAGTTGATCGCCAAAATGGGCATCGACCAGAATCTTTTCATGAACGGAGTGGACCAGGCTTTAAATAAGAGAGTAAAGGTATCCGGAGGACAGCCTTATGTGGGCCAGTATTTAAATAAGGTACTGGTAAACGCAGAGGATGTGGCAAAACGGATGGGTGATGAGTATGTTTCCGTGGAGCATCTGTTTATCTCCATGCTGAACGATCCCAGTCCTTCCGTGAAGGAGCTGTTCCGGGAATACGGAATTACAAAGGACAAGTTTTTACAGGCTTTGTCCACAGTCAGAGGCAACCAGCGTGTGACCAGCGATAATCCGGAGGCTACCTATGATACATTAAATAAATACGGTTCCGATCTGGTGGAACGTGCCAGGGAGCAGAAGCTTGACCCGGTCATCGGCCGTGATTCGGAGATCCGCAATGTGATTCGGATCCTGTCCCGTAAGACCAAAAACAATCCGGTTCTCATCGGTGAGCCCGGCGTAGGCAAGACAGCCGTCGTAGAAGGACTGGCTCAGCGTATTGTCCGGGGCGATGTGCCGGAGGGACTGAAAGATAAGAAAATCTTCTCCCTGGATATGGGAGCTCTGGTGGCCGGAGCCAAATACCGGGGTGAATTTGAGGAGCGTCTGAAGGCTGTGCTGGAGGAAGTCCGCAAGAGCGAAGGCAAGATCATTCTGTTTATCGATGAGCTTCATCTGATTGTGGGAGCCGGTAAGACAGACGGCGCCATGGACGCGGGCAACATGCTCAAGCCCATGCTTGCAAGGGGCGAGCTCCACTGCATCGGCGCCACGACCCTGGACGAATACCGCCAGTACATCGAAAAGGACGCGGCTCTGGAACGGCGTTTCCAGCCTGTCATGGTTGACGAGCCCACGGTGGAGGATACCATTTCCATTCTGCGTGGCTTAAAGGAGCGCTATGAGGTTTTCCATGGCGTGAAGATCACGGACGCAGCCCTGGTGGCTGCCGCGACTCTCTCCCACCGTTATATCTCCGACCGTTTTCTGCCGGATAAGGCCATCGACCTGGTGGATGAAGCCTGCGCGCTGATTAAGACCGAGCTGGATTCCATGCCCACCGAACTGGATGAGCTGCGGCGGAAAGTCATGCAGCTGGAGATCGAGGAAGCCGCTTTGAAGAAAGAGACCGACCACCTGAGCCAGGAACGTCTGGAGCATCTTCAGAAGGAGCTGGCAGATCTGCGGGACGAATTCAACGCAAAGAAAGCCCAGTGGGATAATGAAAAGACTTCCGTGGAGCATCTTCAGAAGCTGCGTGAGGAAATCGAGGATATCAACAAGCAGATTCAGACGGCTCAGCAGAATTACGATCTGAACAAGGCCGCCGAGCTGCAGTACGGCAGACTGCCGCAGCTGCAGAAAGAGCTGGCGGAACAGGAGGAAAAAGTCAGCAAGGAAGACCTTTCTCTGGTGCATGAGGCAGTGACAGAGGATGAAATCGCCCGTATCGTATCCCGGTGGACCGGCATTCCGGTGGCCAAGCTGACTGAGAGCGAGCGGAACAAAACTCTCCACCTGGATGACGAGCTGCACAAGAGAGTCATCGGACAGGATGAGGCCGTGACCCTGGTATCAGAGGCTATCATCCGGTCCAAGGCAGGCATTAAGGATCCGACCAAACCTATCGGTTCCTTCCTGTTCCTTGGCCCCACCGGCGTGGGCAAGACGGAGCTTGCAAAGGCTCTGGCAGCCAGCCTGTTCGATGATGAGCAGAACATGGTGCGTATCGATATGAGAGAGTACAGGGAAAAATACTCCGTATCAAGGCTCATCGGAGCGCCGCCCGGATATGTGGGCTACGAGGAAGGCGGCCAGCTGACGGAGGCCGTCCGCAGGAAGCCCTACTCCGTCGTGCTGTTTGACGAGATCGAGAAAGCGCACCCGGATGTGTTCAACGTCCTTCTGCAGGTGCTGGACGACGGGCGGATCACCGATTCGCAGGGGCG
>CALWAV010000148.1 GCA_944375745.1 uncultured Merdimonas sp. | reverse complement strand
ATCTCTTCATTCACCAGAGAAGCACACAGCCCCTGAGGGGTGGCCGTGAAAATCACATCTACTTCCTTTGAAAGCTCCTCCATGTTGTCATCCATGCATTTCGCGTCCACTATCTGAAACATGTTCTGATATACTTCCGCATATTTCTTATCTATATAACTTCTGGAGCCATACCATTTAATTTCCACATTTTTATGGCCGGTCAGAATACGCACCAGCTCTCCGCCCGCGTATCCGGTGGCTCCGATAATTCGTGCTTTTATCATCTGTCTTCCCTGCCTTTGTACAAAATTCTGTTTCATTCTAAACCTGTTTGAACCATATTTCAAGTACTTTTTTCATTATTTATGCATTTTTATTCATAACAGGCCTATATATTTGATTTTTTATGCATATTATGCAGCCGCAGTATTATTTTTATTCCACCACCTGCAGATAGCTGCTGATACAGTACAGCGTCTGTCCGTTATATTCCACCCGGGACCAGCCTACGTCCGAAACTCCCGTCCGGGTGATTACCTCGCCATTGTGCAGCTGTACAATAACCTGGGAAGGCTCTTCCACGCTGGGGCGGTTTCTGAGATTGGTCACATCCTTTGCCGTGACATTTTCCGATACAGCTGTGAATTTCGTCTTGAATTCACTTTCGGGCTCCTCTGCAGGAGGCGTATAGCTTAGGTCCGTTGTCAGAAGGCTGGACACCGCATAAAGAATCTGTCCGTTGTATTCCACCCTGGACCAGCCGTTATTTCCCACTCCGGTCCGCAGGGCGGTTTCTCCGTTTTTCAGCTGAGCCGCCACATTGTCGTCGCTTCCCTGATCCATAGTAGTCCGCAGATTTGTCAGCTCTTTCGCTGTCACCTGCTCTTCCACCTCGGTAAATGTAACGCCCACCTCCGGATCTGCTTCCACCGTCTGTGCCGCTCCTTCCTCCCTGAGCACTGCAGGCTCACTGTATCCAAAGTATGCCACATTCTTATCTACACTGCCGTCGATGCCGGATACACTGCCATCACTGGTATACTGCCACATAACATGCTCTCCGCCATACTGGGGCCGCTCCGTGTCCGGATAATCCCCGATTCCGTACTGAGCTACCCAGATACGGTATTTCAGTTCCAGGGTGTCCGTATCCCAGAGGGCATTATCCTGCAGCTCATTGCGGGCCGCATAAAACATGCCGGTATAGCCCTGGGCTTCCACCTCGTCAAGAAAAGCCTGGGCGATCCGGGAGCGCTCCTCTATGGTCAGACCGTACTGCCGGCTGTCCGGATTCTGGAAACCCTCACAGTTATAAGCCACCGGATAGGTAATGGGGTAACCTGCCAGAAGCTCGCAGACCCACTGTGCCTCTTCTCTGGCTTCCTCCTCAGACACAGCTCTGGAAAAGAAATAAGCTCCCAGATACAGGCCCTGATCTCTGGCCTCCTGCAGATTGTATCTGGCGCAGGCATCCTCCGTAATCTTTCCTGTCTCAGAGCTTCGGTATCCCACCCGGACCATCACAAAATCCAGCCCTTCCGCTGCCTGAGACCATTCAATATTTCCCTGATATTCTGAAACATCGATGCCCACTGTCGTCTCATCTGTCTCTGTGGCCACTGCCTTGACCGTGCTGACCGGTTCCTCCTCCTGCGTCTCTTCTTCCGATACAGCCTCCCGGGTAATCTCCTGAAAGAGTTCCAGATTCTGTTTTCCCGCTCCCTGTAGAATGGCTGCGGCCGGTTCCGCCTGCTCTCTTCCTCCGCCCGGGAAAAACAGCAGCAAAAGAACCGCCAGAATCAACACAACAAAAATACCCGATGCCAACAGCAGCAGCCTTCTTCTGGCCTGCCTTCTCCTTCTCTGCGCTCTTCTTCTGTGGCTCTCTGAAGCATGCTTTTTCCGGGACGCGCTTTCCTTCCGCGCGTCCGGATGCAGAATCTCCTTCTTGTTTTCCCCGTTCTGAGACAGTTCCTTCTCCGTCATCTGCTGTACCTCCCTATGTTTTCCATTATACAGGGGAATCCTTTCCTGTCTCTGATTCTCGCTGTCCCCCATTTTCCTTCCATTTCCGAATTTTCTCCAGCCGCTCCTTTACGGCTTTTTCCGCCCCTTCCTCTGTGGGGCGGTAATACTGCCGCCCATTCAGCTCATCCGGCAGGCACTGCATCCGGCTCAGCTTTTCCTTCGTATCATGGGCGTAAATATATCCCTCACCATAATGAATATCTTTCATCAGCTGTGTAGGCGCATTGCGGATCTGCAGAGGCACCGGAGCACCCGGCATTTTTTTAATATCTTCTTTTGCTGACAGGCAGGCCATGTAAGCCGAATTCGATTTGGGCGCCATAGACAGATAAATGACTGCGTGAGCCAGATGCACATCGCACTCCGGCATACCCAGAAAATGGCAGGCCTGATAGACCGACACAGCCAGCGGCAGCGCGTTCGAATCTGCCATGCCCACATCTTCGCTGGCAAACCGAATCAGCCGTCTCGCGATATAAAGGGGATTCTCCCCGCCGTCCAGCATCCGGTACATCCAGTAAACTGCCGCGTCCGGATCACTGTTCCGCATGGATTTGTGGAGGGCGGAGATCAGATTGTAATGTTCTTCCCCGTTTTTGTCGTAGAGCAGAGACCGGCGGTTCATACACTGAGCCAGTATCTCCTTGTCCACACAGAGCACTGCATGCTCATCCATTTTTCCATTAAGAACTGCCATCTCCAGAGTATTCAAGGCCGTCCTGCCATCTCCATTTGCAAACCGGGCAATAGCCAGAAGATCTTCCTCCCCGATGGAAATCTTCATATTCCCATACCCTTTTGGGCTGGTCAGCGCGTGATGAAGAAGTTCCAGGAGATCACTCTCCTCCAGAGCTTTCAGAATGAAGACCCTGCACCGTGACAAAAGAGCGGAATTGACCTCAAAGGAAGGATTTTCCGTAGTCGCTCCCACCAGTATAATACTTCCCTTTTCCACATAAGGAAGAAAGGCATCCTGCTGAGCCTTGTTGAACCGGTGAATCTCGTCCGCAAACAGCAGGGTGCGGATTCCAAGCCGGCGGTTCTGCTCTGCCTGTGCCATGACCTCCTTTACCTCCTTGATGCCGCTGGTCACTGCGCTGAATTCCACAAATTCCGCTCTAGTCTGATGGGCAATGATACGGGCCAGAGTCGTCTTTCCCACTCCGGGAGGCCCCCAGAAAATCATGGAAGAAATCTGATCCCGTTCTATCAGCTGGAGCAGAATTTTTCCCGGTCCCACAAGATCTTTCAGGCCTACATATTCGTCCAAAGTCTCCGGGCGCAGACGGCTGGCCAGCGGCGCTGTCCTCTCCCGGTCATCAAACAAACTCATTTGTTCCATTATAAGCTGCACCTCTTCTGTTGACTGCTTCCTGATTCCGCGGCGGGATTTCCGCGCCGCGGACTTTCTTATGAACAGTATACGTTTTCGAGCCTGCATTGTAAAGGAAACATTTCTGGCGGCGGATAACTGCCCGGAGCTAATGCCCCCTGCCGGGCTGGCGCCGGATTGATGTTGGGCTGGCTGGTGCCGGGCTGGTGCTGGGCTGGTGTTAGGCTGACTGCTGTTGAGCTGACGCTAGACCGATTGGCGCTGGGCTGGCGTTGGACATATACAGAAAAAATTGTGCCTGTTATCCAATTTCGGCGTGAAACAGCTCTATTTTCCCGCAAATTTGTCTACATAGCGTTCTTATTTTACATATACAAGAAAATACATTGCCTGCATCCAACAATTGGAGAAGTTTTGGACATAACATGTTACTTTTCTCTATATGTCCAATCCTCGACTGATATCAAGGCAAAAGAACAGAATCTGGCCATGATAATACTGATTTTGGGGCGCAGGACAGAAAAAAGTTGTATATGTCCAGACGCGATATCCTCAGATGGCAAAACGTGTGCGTTCTTCCCATCTTTACAGGAAATATAACTTGATAAGATTTTCTGCTGCGGCAGAATCCAGCGGATGCTCATTTGTCTCATATGTAGTAAGAAGCTGTATAGACGGCACAATTTCATGCTCCGTATAGAGCTGCAGCTTTGAAAAAGCACTTTTTGCGTAAGCAGGATTGTCCATCATTCCGAAATGTTCCCAATAGAAAAACTGCCCGGTGTGGGGATGACGGATGGTAAAATCCGGATACACCGTAACGTTTCCCAGAGAAAGAGCACACTCATAACGGAATGGAATTTTGTTCATATAAAGAAGCATGGTAATCAGCGCTTCCGATTTGGAGCGCACAAAAATGCCTGCACTTGTCTTATGAATACGCTGCTCCGGATAAGCCGGATTGCTTTCGTAAGGCTGCGTCATCCATTTTTGAAGTTCCTGAGATTCGGGGGTAAAATAGGGAGAAAGAAGTTCTGAATATAAAGAATTCTCAGAAAGTAAGTATTCCGCATAGCTGGCATCAGAATTATGATGCCTCAAATAGAAATCAATTGCTCTTTGTTCCTGCAGCAGCTCTTTCAGCCGCATCTGCAAATACTTTTTTACAGCCAGCTGCTCCGCAAGTGTTTTTCCCTTTTTAGGGATGTAAACAGAATTATGTCCATCGCTTCGATACCATTTGGTATAACAGCCATTGCGGACACAGACAAGCTTTCCTTCCGGCAGCTCCTTCAGCCTGGCCCGGAGAGACGCAATCTCCTGATCCAGCCGCCGGCGCTCCGTACATATTTTTTCGTAAAGCAAGCAACCCCTCCTTCTATGATCTGATATCTATTATTTAATCATAGAAACAGGCGCCAGTAAAGTAAAAAATATCCATCTTTCTAATTTGCAGTCTTAGAGTATAATTATCATTGGCAAAAATAAAGGGAAGAGATCGAAACCTCTTCCCAATCATACAGATTTGTCTTATTGTTTAATTGTCCAG
>CALWAV010000147.1 GCA_944375745.1 uncultured Merdimonas sp. | reverse complement strand
CGTTCATATCTGTGTTTGCAGAGCAGTGCATGGAAGCGATGCCCTTCAGCGGCAGATAGTAGTTCATCATGGAGAACATACCCTTCTTCATCTCTCCGCCGTACCAGGTGTTCAGGATAACCTGCTCACGGCTTGTGATATTGAATACAACAGCGGTCTCAGAGTTAAAGCCCAGCTCCTTGTAATTTTCTACTTTAGCCTTGGAAGCATTGTAAACAACGAAGTCCGGCTCAAAGTTCTCCAGCTCCTCAGCAGTCGGCTGGATAAACATATTTGTAACAAAGTGTGCCTGCCATGCTACTTCCATGATAAAACGGATAGCCATGCGGGTGTCCTTGTTCGCTCCGCAGAAAGCGTCAACTACGAACAGTCTCTTATTGGAAAGCTCCTTCAGAGCGATGTCCTTTGCGGCATCCCATGCTTCCTGGGTAGCCGGATGGTTGTCGTTCTTATACTCATCAGAAGTCCACCATACGGTATCCTTGGAGTTCTCATCCATTACAATAAATTTGTCTTTCGGTGAACGTCCTGTATAAATACCGGTCATTACGTTCACAGCGCCAAGCTCGCTGACCTGTCCTTTTTCATAGCCTTCCAGGCCGGGTTTGGTCTCTTCCTCAAACAGTGTTTCATAAGACGGATTGTGTACAATCTCTGTGGTACCTGTGATACCATACTTGGTTAAATCGATTTTTCCCATTGTTCACTTGACCTCTTTCTTTATCATAGTATCATGTGCGTCAGGCCAGCGGCCCTTTTTGCCTCATGGTCTATATTATCCCATCTTGTGAAAAAAAAGTCAAGCCAGCAAATGTTAAAAAAATAAGAACAAATTATCTCTTCTCTGTGCAAAGAGACGGGAAGGCTGTCAGCCCGTTTCCGCTCCTGCCTTCGAAACCAAAATAATTGTAACCAAATTATTAAATTACTGTGAATTTTTCTTTTTTATATTCTTATTCTCTAAATTTTATGCTATAATACTGGCAGATTTAGTTAACTGCCTTTTCAGGCAGCCATATTCCGGCGCCGGGTCTGTGATACTCCGCTGATAAAATGAGTTTCCCACATCACACCTGCGCGCAGACGCAACCTGACAAATTCTTTCTCAGAAAATCCCCTGAAAGAATGAATTTATGAAAGTTGAAATAGAGAAAGGAGTTTTTGCCTATGCAGATGAATTCATATTCTGAAATCACACCCGAAATTCTGAATCTCGCTCAGATGAGCGAAAGAGCCAGCCAGATCAACGCGGATCTCTACAAAAAATACGATGTAAAACGCGGACTGCGCGATATCAATGGAAAGGGCGTTCTGGCCGGCCTGACTGAGATTGGCGAGGTTCAGGCCTACAAGACTGTAGACGGAAAAGAAGTTCCCTGTGAAGGAAAACTGTATTACCGCGGACTTGATATTGAAGAGCTGGTAAAGGGCTTCGTATCGGAAAAACGCTTTGGTTTTGAGGAAATCACCTATCTTCTTCTCTTCGGCGAACTGCCGAATGGAAAAGAGCTTTCCGATTTCTGTGAGCTGCTGGGATCCTACCGAACACTGCCGACTCATTTCGTGCGTGATATTATTATGAAAGCCCCCAGCAAAGACATGATGAATACGCTGGCCCGCAGCGTGCTGACTCTTTATTCCTACGATGACAGAGGAGACGACATTTCCATTCCGAATGTGCTGCGCCAGTCTCTGCAGCTGATCGCTCTGTTCCCCATGCTGTCTGTCTACGGCTATCAGGCTTACAGCCATTATCATGACGGAAAGAGCCTTTATATTCATCAGCCTCAGGCAGAACTCTCCACCGCGGAGAATATTCTTTATACCCTGCGTCCTGACAGTTCTTATACAGATTTCGAGGCAAAGGTTCTGGATATCGCTCTTGTACTCCATATGGAACACGGCGGCGGAAACAATTCCTCATTTACGACTCACGTGGTATCTTCTTCCGGAACAGACACCTACTCTTCCGTGGCCGCTTCCCTGGGCTCCTTAAAGGGACCGAGACATGGCGGAGCCAATATCAAGGTAGTCCGCATGTTTGAGGACATGAAACAGAATGTGAAGGACTGGACCGATGAGGAGGAGGTAGGCTCCTATCTGAGAGCCCTGCTTCATAAAGAAGCTTTCGACCACGCAGGACTGATTTACGGTATGGGACATGCGGTATACTCTCTGTCTGACCCCCGCGCGAATATTTTCAAATCTTTCGTAGAACGCCTGTCCAAGGAAAAGGGCCGGGAAGACGAATTCAATCTTTACTCCATGGTAGAGCAGCTGGCTCCGAAGATTATCGGAGAAGAGCGCCAGATCTACAAAGGTGTCAGCGCAAATGTGGACTTCTACAGCGGCTTCGTATACAGCATGCTGGATCTTCCTCTGGAGCTTTACACACCGATCTTTGCCATGGCCCGTATCGTAGGCTGGAGCGCCCACCGTATCGAAGAGCTGGCCAATAACGGAAAGATCATCCGTCCCGCATATAAGAGCGTAGCGGAAAAACAGGAATATGTAAAACTCTCTGACCGCTAATTCATTCCTTTTAAAAACAAAGGCCCGGAAAACATCCCGGCCGCTCCTGACAAAGCCGAAGGCTGTCAGGAGGGCCGGGATGTTTTCCGGGCTTTTCCCATATTATCGTTATCAAAAAATCTTACCAGAATTTCTTTACGCCCTTCTGGGCTGCCACGCCAAACCAGATCAGGACAACCAGGAACAGGACCATAATAACGGCGTATACCACATTGGGCAGAGCAAATACATAGGCGTTGATCAGGCCTGCTCCTCCGTAAATCAGAGCCGCGACGCCAAAGATAATCATTTTCGGGGCCACATAAGCCTTATATCCTTCCAGATCCTTGCATTTGCGCAGATCCACATCTTTGCTCATAAGAATTGATGTCTTAATCTCTCCCTTTGTCTTCATAAGAAACCAGGCATACAGCACATAGACACCGGATCCTATAAAGATAATATCAAGAAGACTCCAAATACTGCTATCCATAATTTCCGTCTCTCCTTACATCCCCAGGAATTTTTTTACTGCGTTTTTCATTTCAGAAATTTCCACTACCGTATCATGAAGCACCGGCGCTGTGCGAATCTCTTCCACCGCCTTTGGAATCTCCGTGCCGGAAAGTCCGCTAAGCTCGTCCGCCAGTTCAAAATCATCCCTGCCCTCACAGCTCTTTCCCAGGGCTTCCATCACGCTGCGGGTAAATTTATAGGGGCTTGCCGTAGACGCAATTACTGCTTTCGTCTGATCGCCTGTGTCTTTCAGATATTTTCCATAGACACAGGAAGCCACTGCCGTATGAGGATCGATGACATATCCCGTCTTATCATACAAATCAAAAATTGTCCGGGCAGTTTCCTGTTCCGAAGCAAAGTTTCCATAGAAATCGCCGAGTTTCTCCCGCATGGCCGGCGTGATCTCATACTTTCCATTTTCGGACAGAGCCTTCATCATCGCGGCGTCCGCCCTGTCATCGCTGTCTGCAATCCGGTAAATCAGACGTTCCAGATTGCTGGAAATCAGAATATCCATGGACGGGGAGCTGGTCAGAATAAAATCTCTGTTTTTGTCATAGCTGCCTGTCTGAAAGAAGTCAAAAAGCACCTTATTTTCATTGGAAGCGCAGATAAGCTTCTCTATGGGAAGCCCCATCTGCTTCGCGTAATAGGCCGCAAGAATATTTCCGAAATTTCCTGTGGGAACCACCACATTGATTTTTTCGTTTTTCTCGATTTCTCCATTCGCGTAGAGCTTCGCGTATGCGTACACATAATATACAATCTGGGGAATCAGACGTCCGATATTGATGGAATTTGCCGAAGAGAACTGGAAGCCTGCCGCCGCCATCTCCTCCTCCAGGGCCTTATCCCCGAACAGCTTTTTCACGCCGGTCTGGGCATCATCAAAATTGCCGTGGATGCCGATGACCTTCACATTGGCTCCCTTCTGGGTCACCATCTGCTTTTCCTGAATGGGGCTCACACCATTCTTCGGATAAAAGACCACAATGCGTGTTCCGGGCACATCGGCAAAACCCGCCAGGGCTGCCTTTCCTGTATCTCCGGAGGTAGCTGTCAGAATTACAATCTCGTTCTTTACCTGATTCTTTCTGGCAGACACAGTCATCAGATGAGGCAGAATGGAAAGCGCCATATCCTTAAACGCAATCGTGGCGCCATGGAACAGCTCCAGATAATAAGCGCCATCCGCTTTCACAAGCGGAGCAATCTCCGGCGTGTCAAACTTCGCATCATAAGCCCGCTCAATGCAGCCTTTCAGCTCCTCCTCCGTAAAATCTGTCAAAAACCGGCTCATCACCTCATAAGCCGTCTCCTGATAGCTCATTTCCGCGAGCTTTTCCAGTTCCACATCCAGCGCCGGAATGGTATTCGGCACAAAGAGGCCGCCGTCCGCGGACAATCCCTTGAGAACCGCCTGGGAGGCTGTCACCTGTACGCTGGAATCTCTCGTACTTCTGTATAACAAATCCATGAAATTTCGTCCCCTTTTCCCTAAGATAATAAATCAGGCTTTCCGGGCTATTATAGCACACTCCCGGCAGGTTCGTCCACAGCTTTTCTCTCAGTCCGTTTCTCCGTCCTGTTTTCTTCCGTGTTTTTCTCTCCGGTTTTTATCGAGCCCGGAGCTTTTCATAAAGCTCCGGCTTCCGGTCTGTCCGGGCCGGGAATTCCTTCCGGTACTGCCGCAGAATTTCCAAATCCAGATCTGCCACGATCAGTTCCTCCCCATCCCCGGCTTTCGCCAGAACGCGTCCAAAGGGATCCACGATCATGGAATCCCCGCTGTAGCTCAAGGTACGGGCATGCCCCACACGGTTGATGCCCGCCACAAAGCACTGATCCTCAATAGCCCGGGCCCGCAGAAGCGTCATAAAATGCTCTCTCCGGTCAGAGGGCCAGTTTGCGGGCACAGCGATCAGCTCTGCACGCTCAGACGCAATTTCAAAAAGCTCCGGGAAACGCAGATCATAGCAAATCAGCGGCGAAACCGTAAATTCCTTTACCTGGCAGAAAGCCAGACTGTCGCCTCCGGCATAATGAACCGATTCCGTTCCAAAGGTAAAAGGATGTATTTTCCGATAATCAGCCAGAATCTCTCCGGAAGGACTGATAACCGCATACCGGTTGCAGGATTTGGGCAGGCAGTATTCCACATAGCCAATGCCGATGTGCAGCCCATACTTCCCGGCCTGTTCCTGAAAAAACCGGAGAGTCACGGGATCCTCCCGTGTCTCTCCGATTTTATCCGGATGCATGGAAAAGCCTGTCATGCTCATCTCCGGAAACAGGATCATGTCTGCGCCCTTTTTCCGGGCCTGCTCCAGGAATCCCAGAGCAGCCCGGAAATTTTCTTCCTTATTCTCCCAGAGGGGTTCTGTCTGTGCCAGCGCAAGTCTCATAGATCTCTCCTTACTCCACAGAATTGTTGATTGCTGTCAGCAGAGCGTCGATGGAAGCGCGGATAATATCGGAATCCACGCCTGCGCCCCAGCAGAGCTTTCCGTCGGGTCTCTGAATTCCCACATAGGCGATAGCTCTGGAACTGGAGCTTGCTTCCAGCGCATGCTCCTGATAGGTCACCAGATTGTACTGAAGGCCATAACATTTCTTCAGCGCGTTGCTGACTGCGTTCAGACGGCCGTTTCCGGTCGCATAGGTAACCTCTTTCTTTCCCTGGTATTCCGTATGCACCTCTGCTGTGATGCCGTCCACCTGCTTGAAATGTACTTCTGTAATATTGTAAGGCGAGGTAATTCCCTCGAATTTCTTCTTGAAAAGCTCGAAGATCTCCTCGGGCATCAGTTCCTTGTTCTTGTGATCGGATTCGTCCTTGGCCGCGTAGCCCATGGCCTCCCGCATCTTGGCCGGCAGATTCAGGCCGAAATTGTGCTCCAGGATATAGCCTACGCCGCCCTTTCCAGACTGGCTGTTGATACGGATCACATCTGCGTCGTAATTGCGGCTCACATCTGTCGGATCGATAGGCAGATAAGGAACAGTCCAGTGCTCCGGATCATGCTCCTCGCGGTAATGCATACCCTTGGCAATGGCATCCTGGTGGGAGCCGGAGAAAGCGGCAAATACAAGAGCGCCTGCATAGGGGCTTCTCTCATTTACCTTCATGCCTGTGAACTTCTCATAAGCCTCACAAACCTCAGGCATATTGCTGAAGTCAAGCTTCGGATCCACTCCCTGGGAGTACATATTCATGGCCAGAGTTACCACATCCACATTTCCGGTACGCTCGCCATTTCCAAAAAGCGTTCCCTCCACGCGGTCTGCTCCTGCCAAAAGTCCCATCTCCGTGTCGGCCACACCGCAGCCCCGGTCGTTATGAGGATGAAGGGAAACAACCACGTTCTCGCGGTATTTCAGATTTTCGCACATATACTCGATCTGACTTGCGTATACGTGGGGCATGGAATGCTCTACTGTCACGGGCAGATTGATGATCGCTTTGTTGTCTGCTGTGGGCTGCCATACATCCAGAACCGCGTTGCAGACCTCAAGCGCATATTCAGGCTCGGTGCCCGTAAAGCTCTCCGGGCTGTACTCGAAGCGGTAATTTCCGCCGGTCTCCTCGGTCAGTCTCTTCAGAAGCTCCGCTCCGTCCACGGCGATCTTTTTGATCTCCTCTTTTGATTTATGGAACACCTGCTCCCGCTGTGCCACGGAAGTGGAATTGTATACATGTACGATGGCCTGCTTTGCGCCCTCCAGCGCCTCGAAGGTCTTGCGGATAATATGTTCTCTGGCCTGGGTCAACACCTGAATCGTCACATCATCAGGAATCAGATTCTGCTCAATCAGAGTTCTCAAAAAGGTATATTCTGTCTCAGACGCAGCCGGGAAGCCCACCTCAATCTCCTTGAAACCCACTTTGCACAGAAGCTTGAAGAAGCCGACTTTCTGCTCAAGAGTCATCGGCACTACCAGGGCCTGGTTGCCGTCTCTCAAATCCACGCTGCACCATACGGGCGCTTTGTCCACGTAATCCTTCTCTGCCCATTTCATGCAGGGATAAGGGGGTAAATAGTACTGTCTCCGATACTTGTTGTGATTCATCATGGTTTTTCTCTCCTTTTCCATCTTCATTTCTGCCGAGCACATACAAGTCGCTCTTCGATAGTAGATATGCGGCCATTGAATGGCTCATGGCACCGCTGCGGAAATAACAGCAGTCTGAGATCTAAAAAATCCCCGGCAGCTTTCTTAAGCTGCCGGGGACGAAAGATTCTCTTTATCTCACGCGGTACCACTCCGGTTTTACGAACTTCGGTTCGTACTCTCATCAGATACGGATCCGATGCTTCCTTTCTGCACCAGGACCTTATATCCTCCCCGCTGTAACGGTCGGGCTCCGTCTGTATCTACTCTCCCGAAGGATTTCGGACAGCCGCTCTGAGGTCAGTTCCCATTCTCTCTTCCGCTGCTTCACACCACCCAGCAGCTCTCTGAACGCCGAGAAAACCGTACTACTCCTCGTCCTCGCATTTATCTAATATCTGTATTTAAAGATACCAAAAATGCAGGAAGCTGTCAAGCATAAAATTCGTGGCCCTTGTAGGAAAACAGCAGAGTCAGATTATTTTCAAACCAGCTGCGGTTTTCAGCGCTGGCATAGGCCGGAGCCACAAAATAAAGCGCTCCCGCTGACTCGTCCTCTCCGCAGAGTGCCCGTTCCACAGCTTCCACGGTCTCTCCGGACACTGTCACCCGGTCAATCTTTCCCGTGGCCACCGGAGAAAACTGTGCCCTGCCATTTTCTTGCTGATAGATAACCTCCTTTACTGTATCCGGGAAGCTGCTGCTTTTTACCCGGTTTAATACCACATTGGCCACCAGCATCTTTCCCTTTATATCTTCTCCAGACGCCTCAGCTTCCACCAGGCGGAGCAGCGCGTCATAATCCTCATCGGATATCTCATAGATTCTGCCGGAGGACATACTTTCTGTCTCCTCCGCAGCTTCCGGCTCCTCCGCCATCTCTTCCGGCGGCTGTTCCTCCGCTGTCTCATTCTCTGGCGGCTCTTCCTCTTCCGCCGCTTCTTCTGCAGTCTGCGTCTGTCCCTCCGTACCGGCTTCAGCCTGGAGGCTTTCCCCGGTACGGGCCAGACTCTGGGTCTCCTCCGGCAGAAATGCCTGCATTTCTGCCACAGCTTCTTCCGCCGACTCCGACGCCAGAATCTCAGCTGTCATAAAAGTATCTTCCTGAACTGTTTCGCTTTCGTAAGAGATTTTACCAGTTGCTTTTACATCCTTCGTATCAGCAGACACAAGCAGAATCATGCCTGCCAATCCCAGCACTATTGCACAATCTCTTAACCTGTTCATATGCACTTATTATAAAAACCCGGAGCCCGTCCGTCAACCGTCCTTCTTTCGATTTGTTACTTTTTTTGTATATTAATTCCATTTTTATACTCTTCTTGAATAATACCTGGTAAGATTACCAAAAATATTGATACTGGACAGGCATTTTTATCGTCTTTTCCCAATGTTTTTCTGATAATCATTTCAGCTTTGTTACATATAATATAGTATATGTTACATTTTCGTAACATTTCCTGCGAAAACATGGAAAATCCTATTCTCAAAGGAGGAACCTTGCCATGAAAGTCCGCGAACGGACGAACCTGACTGCCGGCATTCTGTTTACCCTGATTACCGGGACCCTGCTGCATTTCTGCTATGAATGGAGCGGAAAAAATCCCTTCATCGCCCTGTTTGCTCCGGTCAATGAATCTGTGTGGGAGCATCTGAAGCTCCTTTTCTTTCCCGTATTTGTCTATACACTGTTTGAGGTCATCGTTCTGTTTAAGACCTCCGGAGGCTTTCTGACCGCCCGCCTCACCGGTGTACTGCTGGGAATGTTTTTCATTCTTTCCGCCTTTTTTACTTATACCGGAATTCTGGGGAGGGATTTCATCGCTGCAGACATCCTCATCTTCGCTCTCAGCGTCCTGATCACCTTCCTGGTCTCCCGCTACCTTGAAGTGCGCTGTCCCTCCCTGAAGCTCCCGCTTCTTGCCAGCTGTGCCCTGCTCCTCCTGATTATTATCTGTTTCTTTTCCTTTACCTTCAGTCCCCCGGATCTGCCCATGTTTCAGAGTCCGGTCTGAGCCGCACCGCAAGGAAGCAGGCAGGGAATCAGGCGGGGAGAAACGTAAGGGGCTTCCCACGAAAAAACAGCGCCTGACCGGCATTTTTCTCTGCCGCGTACAGGCGCTGTATCTCTGTGTCTACTTCAATATTTTTTCTTCTTGTTCCGGCTTTTCCTCCGTTTGCTCCTTTTCCCTGGCAATTTTCAGGAAATCCGCTTCCGGCTTTTTCAGCCTGGGAATAAATTTGGGAGCCACAAAACCTTTACCACGGTTTCGAATATAAATATAGCCTACCGATGAAAATATAACCGCGCCGATAAAATTCACAAAAAGGTCTTTCATGGTATCCAGAAGACCGATGTCCAGATACCCGCCCAGCCCCAGACTTTTCCCATTCACACTCACATCTGTAATTCCGGAAATCCGGACAGGATGGTTGGCTCCTTCCGGATCAAGCATCACAGAAGAAAACGCCTGTATGACCGTATCCTTCTGCATATCCTGGCCAAAAAACAGATCCATGGCGCACTCGAAAAATTCCCATACCACTCCAATGGTCATGGAAAAGCAGAAAGCAACAATCGCCATAAAAGCGGGCGAAAGCTCAAACTTAAATCTTTCATTGCGGTTGAGAATATCTACCAGGGAAAAGCCGATTGCCGCCATCAAAAACCCGTTAATGGTGTGCAGCATCGTATCCCAGAAAGGATATTTAATATAATACGCATCAATCTCACCCAGTATCTCTGCCGCGAAAATAAAAAACAGCAGAATAATCTCAAGCCCTGTGGGAAGCTCTATTTTCAGATTGACCTGAAGAAAACTGGGTACAATCAGAAGAAGGAGCGTAAGCGCGCACAGAAAAACATTCTCATAATTTCTGTTGAAAACCTGAAGGATCATAACCAGAATGACCAGGGCGCGCAGGGTCACATACACAAGAAAAGAACTTTTATGCTCCCGCACCTCCATGGCAACAGCCTCTGCCATGGTCCGGAAGAAACCTCGTTTTTTCATGAATCCCCTCTCTTTTCAGCACAATATCCGGGGCTGCAGACGCGGCCCCGGATACGGAAATATTACTGTTCGTTGATGTAGTTAATCAGTCCCTCTGCCTTGATGATCTTCTGCATAAACTCAGGAAACGCCTGGCCCTGATACTGCTTTTCGGAGGTCCTGTTGTAAATAATTCCGCTGTCGAAATCCACCTCTACCTCATCCCCGTCCTGAATATCCTTCGCAGCTTCCGGACACTCGATAATCGGAAGGCCGATATTGATGGCATTGCGGTAGAAAATACGCGCAAAGGTCTCCGCGATCACACAGGAAATGCCTGATACCTTAATGACAAGGGGCGCGTGCTCTCTGGAAGAACCGCAGCCAAAGTTCTTATTTGCCACCATAATATCTCCCGGTTTTACCTTATGGACGAAATCCTTGTCGATATCCTCCATGCAGTGCTCCGCCAGCTCTTTCGGGTCTGATATAGCCAGATATCTGGCCGGAATAATCACGTCTGTATCTACATTGTCTCCATATTTGAATACTCTTCCTTTTGCCTGCATCTGTCTTTCCTCCTATAATCCAAGCTCCGCGGGAGCAGAAATCTTTCCAGTCACCGCGCTGGCCGCGGCCACTGCCGGGCTTGCCAGATAAACTTCCGAATCCACGTGGCCCATACGTCCTACAAAGTTCCGGTTTGTAGTGGATACACACCGCTCTCCCGCGGCGAGAATGCCCATATAGCCTCCCAGACAGGGACCGCAGGTGGGAGTGCTGACTACCGCTCCTGCCTCCAGGAAGATCTTCAGAAGACCCTCGTCCATGGCGTCCATGTAAATCTTCTGGGTTCCGGGAATCACGATGCAGCGGAGTCCCTTTTTCACCTTTCTGCCCTTCAGGATCTCAGCCGCCGCGCGCAGGTCGTCCATTCTTCCGTTTGTACAGGAACCGATTACCACCTGGTCGATCGCCACATCCTCGGTAATCTCATCCACCGTCTTCGTGTTGGAAGGCAGATGAGGGAAGGATACCGTGGACTTCAGGGCGCTCAGGTCAATGGTGTACTCCTCATCATACTCCGCGTCCGGATCCGCCTCATAAATCTTATAAGGACGGCTGGAGTGCTCTTTCATATAAGCCTCTGCCTTCTCATCCACCGGGAAGATTCCGTTCTTTCCACCGGCTTCAATGGCCATATTGGCAATGGTGAAGCGGTCATCCATGGACAGATTCGCCACGCCTTCGCCCACAAACTCCATGGACTTATAGAGTGCTCCGTCCACGCCGATCATGCCGATAATATGCAGGATCACATCCTTGCCGCTGACCCATTTGGAGGGCTTGCCCACCAGATTGAATTTGATTGCGGAAGGCACCTTAAACCATGCCTTTCCTGTAGCCATTCCGGCTGCCATGTCTGTGCTTCCCACTCCTGTGGAAAAAGCTCCAAGAGCTCCATAGGTACAGGTATGGGAGTCCGCTCCGATGATGCAGTCGCCGGCCACTGTCAGTCCTTTTTCCGGCAGCAGCGCATGCTCAATGCCCATCTCTCCCACATCAAAATAATTGGTGATCTCCTGGCGGCAGGCAAACTCACGGACGCATTTGCAGTTTTCCGCGGATTTGATATCCTTGTTGGGGATAAAATGGTCCATGACAAGAGCGATTTTATCCTTGTCAAATACCTCCTGCTTTTTCAGCTTTCCCATCTCGCGGATGGCCACCGGCGTGGTAATATCATTTCCAAGCACCAGATCCAGATTCGCTTCGATCAGCTGGCCGGCCTTTACTTCCGGAAGGCCCGCATGCGCTGCCAGAATCTTCTGTGTCATTGTCATTCCCATGCTTATTCGCTCCTTTTTCTTTAAAAATCTTAATTGTATTTTAACACAGCCGCTGTTATAATCAAAATACATATTATGAATATTTAATATAATTTAAAGTTATATGCTGCTATTCACAGCAGCCGAAAGGAGCCCTGCCTTGAACCAGAATCTGTCCCTCTACCGCATCTTTTACACGGTCGCCCAGACCGGAAATATCTCCCGGGCCGCCAAGGAACTTTTCATCAGCCAGCCCGCCGTCACCAAATCTATCCAAAAGCTGGAGCAGTCCATGGGCACTTCCCTGTTTACCCGTTCTTCCCGGGGCGTACAGCTGACAGAGGAAGGAGGGCTTCTTTTTTCCCATGTCAAGTCTGCTTTTCAGACCCTGGAAAGCGCGGAAAACCAGATCCGGCTGCGCAGAGAATTCGGCATGGCCCAGCTGCGGATCGGCGTCAGCTCCACCCTGTGCAAATATGTGCTGCTTCCATCTCTGAAAAGCTTCGTGAAGCTGCACCCCCATCTGCGGATCACCATTGCCTGCCAGTCCACCAACCATACCCTGCAGATGCTGAAAGAGGGAGAACTGGATCTGGGACTTACCGGAAGACCCGAAAAGCTTGGTTCCCTGGATTTCACTCCCGTCATGCAGATCCAGGATACCTTCGTGGCTGCCCGGGATTATCTGGAGCATCTGGCCCTTCTTCTGGGCCGCGGAATCACCGGCAAAGGCCTGCCCTCTGCCGGTGATTCCGCGGCTTTCCTGGAAAACGGCGTGCTGATGCTGCTGGACCGGGAGAACCTGACCCGCCAGTATCTGGACCACTATCTGAAAGAGAATGCCCTGTTTCCGGAAAATGTTCTGGAGACCACCTCCATGGATCTTCTGGTTGACTTTGCCCGGGTAGGACTGGGCACCGCCGGCGTCATCCGGGAATTTGTCCTGCAGGATCTGCAGGATGGAACTCTCCTGGAGCTGCCTCTCTCTTTCCCCATTCCTCCCCGGGAAATCGGTTTTGTCTTCCGGACAGGCCAGATACGGCCGGAGCTGGAGGGGGCTTTGATGGCGGAGATTTCTTCTTATTTTAAGGTTTAACCGGGGCGGAATAGAGGTTGTGAAGCGGGCAAGGGCAGCCGCGGACGAAAAATGAATTCCCGTCCGCGGCTGCCCTTGAAGTCTTTCTATTTTTTTATATGTCTTTTTATCTTATTCTACTGTCACACTCTTCGCCAGATTTCTCGGCTTATCCACGTCCAGTCCTTTCGCTACAGATACATAGTATCCGAGAAGCTGCAGCGGAACCACCGCCAGTGAAGCCGCAAAATGCTCATCCGTCTTCGGAATATAAAGTACAAAGTCTGCCGTATCTTCAATATCATAATGGCCATAGGTGGTAAGCCCCATCAGATAGGCTCCCCGGCTCTTGCACTCCACCAGATTGCTGACGGTCTTCTCATAGAGAGCGCTCTGGGTAAGAATCCCCACTACCAGCGTTCCGTCCTCTATCAGGCTGATGGTTCCATGCTTGAGCTCGCCTGCTGCATAAGCCTCTGAATGAATATAGCTGATCTCCTTCATCTTCAGGCTGCCTTCCATGGAAATGGCATAATCAATACCGCGGCCGATGAAGAACACATCCTTTGACGCAGACTGTTTTGCCGCAAACCACTGAATTCTTTCCTTATCCTGCAGCACCCTTTCAATCTTATCCGGAAGCGCCAGCAGTTCTCCGATCAGCTGGCCATACGCGTCATCCTCCAATTTCCCCCGCACCCTGGCAAACTGCACTGCCAGCACATCGCAGGCTGCCAGCTGCGTACTGTATGCCTTCGTGGTAGCAACCGCAATCTCCGGCCCGGCCATGGTGTAAAACACATTGTCAGACTCTCTCGCAATGGAGGAACCCACCACATTTACGATGGAAAGCGTGCGTATTCCGCAGCTCTTCGCTTTCCGCAAAGCAGCCAGACTGTCCGCGGTCTCTCCGGACTGGCTGATGATAATAGCCAATCCTTTATCATCCAGCGGCAGATTTCTGTACCGGAACTCGGAAGCCAGCTCCACACGCACTGGAATTTCCGCCAGATCCTCAAACACATACTGGGCTGACATGGCCGCATGATACGCAGAGCCGCAGGCTATCATATAAATCTGGCTGATTCCCAGGATATCATCCTCACTGAGGCCGATATTCGCCAGATCAATTTTCCCATCCCGGATAACGGAATTCAGCGTATCCTGCACCGCTTTGGGCTGCTCATGGATTTCCTTCATCATGAAATGCTCAAAGCCGGCCTTCTCCGCCGCCTCCGCGTCCCATTTGATCTCCACAGGCTCCTTTTCAATTTCATCGCCATCCAGGTTATAGAAGGTAATTTTCCCCTTCTGCACCCGGCCCAGCTCCAGATTGCCGATATAGTATACAGTTCTCGTATGCTTCAGAATCGCCGGCACATCGGAAGCAAGATAGGACTCTCCATCCGCAATGCCGAGAATCATGGGGCTGTCTTTTCTCGCCACATAGATCTCTTCCGGGTAGTCCTTAAACATCACAGCCAGCGCATAGGAACCGCGGATACGCACCATGGCATGGTTCAGAGCGTCCACGGGGGTTCCCAGGTATTTTTTATAATAATAATCCACCAGCTTGATGGCGACTTCTGTGTCTGTCTGAGAATAGAAACGATAGCCATGCTTCAAAAGCTTCTGCTTCACCTCCTGGTAATTCTCAATGATGCCATTGTGAACGCCTACAATCGTCCCTTCCTCGTTGCTGTGGGGATGGGCATTGGTTTCCGAAGGCTCCCCGTGGGTAGCCCAGCGCGTATGGCCGATTCCGCAGTCTCCCGCAAGAGCCTGGCCTCCGTTGGTCTTCTCTTCCAGAACCTTCAGCCGTCCCTTTGCCTTGACCACCTTGATGGGGCCGTCTCCGTCCCGCACCGCCAGTCCTGCCGAATCATATCCTCTGTATTCCAGCCTGGAAAGCCCCTCCAGCAGCACGGGCGCCGCCTGCCGGTTTCCCACAAAGCCAACAATTCCACACATAGATGTTTTTTCCTCCTGTTTTTTCATTCAGATGTTTTTTTTATCTTACCAGAAAGCCTTTGTGTTGAAAAGTGCAAATATGCTTTTTTTGGTGAAAAGTATAAGCAGCTCTCTTTATTTTATCTATCCATCAGGGTGCTTTTTTCTTCCTCTCCAATATTTTATAAGCACATTCATGACTAGACATCCCAGCGCACATCCGATACCATTATGCAACATATCATCCCACTCAAATAACCCTCGCCAAAAAATCAACTGACACAGTTCTATGGATGCGGAAATTATGCATCCGAGTAAAAGAGCCCTGGAAGGCCGAATCCCACTGTCGAAAATAACAGGCAGCAAGAGACCAACTGGAAACAGCAGAACGCAGTTCAAGAGATTCTCTATCAGCAAATCTCTGCTGTGATGGACCAATACTTCTGCCCATGACCAAAGCGGGACCAATTCATATCGGCGTACTGTTGGCGTTCTGGTAAACACCGTGGAACCGAACACAATCTCAAGATAAACAATCAATAATATGAGAGCTGCTGCCTGCCTTATCTTTATCTTATGGGTACAGGCAGCCTTTATGACGCAAAAGGCACAAAGCAGAAGAATGGTCAGGCAAAAAACGATTTCCTTTTCTGACCATGGTCTGTTATGCGTTATCCAGATCTGATAGATGTCCACACCCTGCCTCCTTCTGCTTCACAGCTTTACAATCTGTAAATTCTTTTCTTTCATGCTCTGCTCCGCCGTGAGACATTCCAATTATCCCAATCCTCGTAAAAATAAAATATAGGTAACTCGTCCCAAAGGTTACTAGCGTCTTCGGTCCGGCAACGGTTCCCCCAAGCGCCATCGCTTTCCGAAACGCCATGAATACCATTGCCTATGTGCTCAACTTAGATTTGCGATTGCCAAACATCTCACCACTGGTGTGGTATAAAAAAAGTTGACAGCTTATTCTCAAGGATTTCATAATAAAACCAAGAGAATAAGGAGGTATTCAAAGTGGCACG
>CALWAV010000146.1 GCA_944375745.1 uncultured Merdimonas sp. | reverse complement strand
CCAGCTCTACTCCCCTTTCCGTCAGAGTCTCCACAGCTGTCTCTGTACGGATAATCGCGTCCTGATGTCCCGGCTCTCCTTCCAGCACTACATACTGAATCTTTCCGTCATTGCTGCGGTCTGCCTGGTCATCGCTCTGTATCCAGTCCGCCGCCAGTTCTCCCTGCAGAACGCCGGACTGTTCCGCTTCCGCGCCCACATAGTACAGTTCTTCCCACTGCATCAGATCCTCCGCCACCGGTTCTCTGTTAAAAAAGATAATAGGTACATCCTGGTCCCTGGCCAGATCGATGATTTCTGACGGATCCGCCCGATCCACCAGATTCACGCAGAGCACATCACAGCCCGCGTCCAGCAGCTCTTTTACTTGATCATTCTGAGTTTTCTGGGAACCGGCCGCGTCCCGGACCATGATGACTGTCTCCATATTCTCATTCTGCATATCTCCCAGCTGCTTCCGGAAGCTGTCCAGCAGTTCACCCAGAAAGGTATCGCTCTGATTATAATAGGTCACACCAATGTAATATTTTCCATCCGATACCGTCTGCTGCCGTCTGCAGGCGCATAAAAGCAGCCCCATGCAGAAAAGGAGGAACGCTCCCAGCATTTTTTTCATTTTCATATCTGTATCCCTGCCTCCCCTTACTGGCTCATGGTAAAAAGCAGTTCCTGATTTTCCTCAAGAAACAGTGTTTCTCTCCGGAGCATTGTATAGGAAACCGTCTGATTTTTCATTCTGTAAAAGGGCTGTTCCAGCCTGTCCGCAATCTCATTTACACTCTGGTACCCTGTGTTGAATTCGTCAGGCACTGCCAGACACTCCACAATTCCCTTATCTACATAATAGGCCGCCTGGGTGGAGTGGCCGATTCCGTACAGCAGAGCGCCGTACAGTCCGCCTGCCGCCAGTTCTTCCCCTGCTGCCGTCAGACTGCTGTCATCCAGGGCAATGACAAAATCCACCCGAGCCTGGTTTTCCAGATAATCTCCCTCTCCGTTGTCAAAATTCCCGGCTACCTGCCATTTCACTTCTGCTCCCGTGCCCTTAAGTGTCTCACAGAAACCTGTCATCCGGCTGACAGTCATATCTGAGTCTGTAGTCCGGGAGAGGATTCCCACAGTCTTGCCTTCCAGTCTGCTGCTATAATCCTCCAGCAGTTCCCCGGCCAGCGCCGCTCCCAGGGCGTAATTATCTGCTCCGGCCACAGGAAGCATGGAGGCTTCCCCATTTTCTGAGCTCAGCTGTTCTGTCAGCATCACCGGAACCCGTTTTCTGATCCTTTTCAGCATATCAGCTGTGTCTTCTCCCGGAATCGGCTGCACAATAAGCGCGTCTGCTCCGTTATTAATCTCACTTTCCAGCAGCTGCTCTTCCTCTTCTGCTGTCAGCACGCTTTCCGTGCCCACGATCACCGCCTCAACGCCCCTGTCAGCAGCCGCCATCCGGATTCCGTACTTGAAAGCCGCCCACTGGGCGTCATCCGAATCACGCACGATCACAGACACCCGGCCCAGCTTGTTTCCCGTCCTGTCGCTCAGCATGATGATTCCCAGAATCAGGACCATAAGCCCAAGAACCGTCTCGATTATAATAAAATACTTTTTGCTTTTATTCATCCTTATTTTCCTTCTTCCAGAAGCTTCGTGCCTTTTTCCGTATAGGGAACCGCCGGAATACGGATGGTCACTGTCGTTCCTTCATCCGGTTCGCTTTGGATATTCAGACCGTATTCATTCCCAAAATAAATCTGAATCCGCCTGTTCACATTCACAAGCCCCACACCCGAGCCATGCTTGTGGACACGGCTGTTGTCCGTCAGCACAAGGCTGGCCTCTTCCTCGGACATTCCGATTCCGTTATCCGTCACAGAAAGCAGAATATCATCTCCCTCTCTCTTTCCTTCCACCCGGATCTCACCCGTGTCGTCCATGCCGCTGACTCCGTAATTGATGGCATTTTCCAGGATTGGCTGCAGAATCAGCTTTACGGTGCTGCAGGAACAGATATCCGGATCTACGTCAAAGCTTACGGAAAAGGTGTTTTTATACCGGATTTTCTGAATATTCATATAGCTCTGGGCATGCTGGATCTCATCCCGGATGCTGATAATGGTCCTGCCCTTGGACAGGCTGATCCGGAAAAGCCTGGCCAGCTGGGAAATCATAAAGACCGCTTCGTCATTGCGCTCTCCTTCCACCATCCAGGTGATGGACTCCAGCGTATTATACAGAAAATGCGGGTTGATCTGGCTCTGGAGCGCGTCCAGCTCGCTTTTTCTCCTTTCATTCTGCTCCAGGACTATCTTCTTCATCAGACTTTCGATCTGTTCATAGGATTTCTGGATGGAATGGCCCAGATGCCGGATCTCCTGGGGGCCGCCGATATAGATTTCAGGCTTTTCCCCGGCCTCATATTCCTTGACAGAATCATTCAGCCTCAGAACAGGCCTCGAAATGCCCACAGAGACAATCCGGTTCACCACCACCAGCATCATAGCCATCAAAAGCATCAGCAGAACAATAAAGTACCGCATATTTATCATGCCGTAGGTAAAGGCTGAATGGGGAATGACTCCCACCAGCTTCCACCCCGTATAGCTGATTGTGTTGACAACCACATTCCGTCTCTCTCCCTCAAAGGTCTCGTCATAGACCCCATCCTTATAGCCCGCTGCCGTCTGGCTGTTTTCCCCGATGATTCCATCACTGATCTGAATCCGGCGGGGATGGTAGATGATTTCTCCGCTGCTGTCGCACAGATAATAATACTGTCCGTTATCTGTGGCATTGATCTGATCCAGCATCCGGGATATGACAGAATAGTCCATATCCACCAGGAGAACGCCCAGCTCCGAGGTCCCTCCGTTCGTGATCTCTATCGCCCGGCTCAAAGAAATCACCCAGTAATAACGGTATGTATTGTCATCAAACAGGTTCTGAATATGGGGTGTGGAAAAATGCATATTTTCCACCTCATCCATGGCCTGCACATACCAGTCCTGTTCCGTCACATTCAGATTTTCCTTCTGGGTAGCCACCGGCTCCGCGGCCAGAAGGCTGCCATAGCCATTATAAACCACAATACTCTGCAGATTGTCGTTATTGGCTTCATAGAGAAGATTCAACCGGCTCTGGATATCCTCCGCCTGGCTTGAAAAGTCATTCTCCTTAATCAGGTAATAATAAGCCGTATCCGAAATTCGGCGCATGCTGACCAGATAGTCCTCCAGAGTCTCGCTGGTCTGTTCCATCAGCCGCCGGGTGCTCTGGATTGTCTCCTGTCTGCTGGAATTGGAAAAGCGCACATACAGCACAATGCCGATAATCAGCATAATCGAAATGGAAATCACGGAAAAGGTCACCATGATGGTAGACTGAATTCCTCTGGGCTCCAGCTTTTTCAGGTATTTCAGGCTTTTATTTCTCAATTTTTCCATGCTCCGTTCTGTATCTGGAGGGCGCCGCCCCGAACCGTCTTTTGAACACATAGCTGAAATAGTTCGGATCCGTATAGCCCACTTCCTTTGCTATGATATAGCTCTTCTCATTGGTCTCCAGAAGCCGCCTGGCTGCCTGGTCCATCCGGTAATCCGTCAGATAGCTGATAAAGGATTTCCCGGTCTCCTTCTTAAATATGGTGGAAAAATAGGAGTTTGACACTCCCAGGACTTCACAGATGCTGTCCAGGGAAAGCTCCGCGTTTCCATAGTTGTCCCGTACATATTCCTGAGCTCTCAGCACAAAGGATTTCGTGGACTTGTTCCGGCTGCTGATCAAGTTTTCCTGAAAGGCCAGGCAGATATCCACAAACCATTTCCGCAGGGCGTCAGGGGCCATTTCAATCAGCCTGCCATACAGCTCTCCCATATCTCCCGAAAATGCCTCTGTGGAAATATCGTTATTGGCGGCAAACCGGTACAGAATGCTCACCAGCTCCATCACGGCAATATGATGGTGCTGCAGAGACTTGGACGGCTGAAAAATATGATCCATATATTTATTCGCTTCCTCTATGACATCCTCTTTCGAGCTGAGGCGAATCACCTTGAACAGGCTGGAAATCTCCGTGTCATTCACAGTCTCAAAACCGCCTGTCTCCTGGGGCGCAATCTCTTTGATATTGATGGCTCTGGAAGTGCCGTACAGCGCCCGGTAAGAAACAGCCTCTCTGGCGCTGGTATAGGACTGGGACAATTCAAGAATATTGGAACAAATCCAGCCTACGCCCACAGTGACCACCGCCCCGATGATACGGCGGGCATACCGGCAGAAGCGGTCACAGTCATCGGTCAGCTCCGAGACAGCGCTTTCATTTGCCAGCTGGGCGATCATTACCGTATTTCCAAGATAGGAAAAGTATTTGGCTTTCCATTTTTCTCCCAGGAACTCCTTTGCCTGTTTTTGGACAGACATGGCAAGGAGCACCGGATTCATATTCTTTTCCACCTGGGTAGAAGAGGTATGAACCACCAGGCAGCAGTAGTAAGGGCCTTCAAAAGTGATCTGGTAATCCGTGAGATATTTTTCCACTTCATTTTCACGAATCCGCCCCTCGATCAGCGTTGTGTAAAAATTCGTCTTCAGAAAAGGCAGAGACTCCATATAGTACTTTTTCAGAGTTTCCGCGTTTCTCTTTTCACTGATCTCCTGGTCCAGCTTGATCTTCAGAGAGGTAAACACATTGGTCAGCTCTACGGAATTCACCGGCTTCAGAATATACTCCTCCACCTCCAGGTGGACCGCCTCCTTTGCGTATTCAAACTCATCAAAGCCCGTAAAGATCAATACCTTCGTGGCCGGATACTCTGTCTTAATACGCTTTGACAGCTCCATGCCGTCCATATAAGGCATCCTGATATCTGTCATGACCACATCCGGCTGATACTCCTCCACCATCTCCAGAGCCTTCACCCCGTTGTTCGCGTAGCCTATTACAGAAAATCCAAGCCCTTCCCAGTTTATCTTTTTCTGAATAACCTGAATGACTTCCTCTTCGTCATCGACCAAAAGCACTGTATAAATATCCATTATTTCTCTCCGTCTGTCTTGATATGTCTGTTTCTCATAGTTTTATCATTATAGCAAAAAAAATCCACTCTGTCTGCCTTTCGGCAGAACTGGAGTGGATTTTCTTTACAGATTTTATTTCTTCCGAACGTACTTCAGACAGTCAAGGGTTACTGCTACCAGAATGATGATACCGGAGAATACGAACTGCAGGTTCGTATCGATACCAAGGATAGTCAGGGAGTATGTCAAAGCTGTGAAAATCAGCACACCCACAACTACGCCTGAAATCTTACCGATACCGCCGGTAAAGGATACACCGCCTACTACGCAGGCAGCGATGGCGTCTGTCTCCCAGCCCTGTCCATAAGCAGCAGAACCGGAGCCAACCATTCTCGCGCACTCCAGCCAGGAACCGAAACCGTAAAGGATACCTGCCAGGATAAAAGCTCCCACTGTTACAGCAAATACAGAAATACCGGATACTGCCGCCGCTTCCGCATTTCCGCCTACCGCGTACAGATTCTTTCCGAAGGTGGTCTTATTCCAGATAAACCATACGATTGCCACTGCGGCTACCGCCCAGAGGATAATGGTCGGGAAGCCGTTCACTCTCGGGATAATCATCGCCGGGATGGAAGACTCAATAGCACCGAAGGATACACCCTTTGTGGCGTAGGTGATGAGACCGAAGATCATCAGCATGTTCGCCATCGTGGAGAT
>CALWAV010000145.1 GCA_944375745.1 uncultured Merdimonas sp. | reverse complement strand
TGCGCCGAAAACTCCCCTGATTCTCTTTGTATCATAAAAGATCTGTCAGTGTTTGTCAAACCTTAATATTACAGTTCACACCGTAGTCTGTGGAAGCGAAAGAACTCGTCAGGCTGGCATGTAAGAGTTTTTCATACTTCTCTCTTGTCCGGAACCTGGCTCTGAGCTATAATAGACAGACAAGGCAGAGAATTTTACTGAAAATGATGATTGATGAAAGGAGTCCCGGATGAATTGGCTAAAGGAACATGAGATAGATTCCTGGATTTTAAAAGGCGCCTTTGTGCTGATGCTGCTGTTTCCGGCATTTTACAGTCCCCGCGTGGATGTGTATGAGCTCAGCTACTATGAAGGCTTTTCCTGGGCCTATTTTCTGCTGGTCCTGTATCTGATCCTGCAGCTTCTGTGGAACGGAAAAAAGCTTTTTCCCGTGACGCCCGCGGCCGCGGGCTATATGGGCCTGCTTCTGCTCTATAACGCATTTTCCCTTTATTACAATCATACGTACCTGCACTGGTACTGGGAACAGATCAATAATACCGTCGCTTTTCTCTTTCTGGGGATTCTCATCCGGTTCCGGCTGAAGCCGGACGGAGGAAAGCAGGATAATATCCGTTTCCTGATTCACTGTATTGTCTTATCGAATGTGGCAAGTATTCTGTATTATCTGATGGGATATTCGAATTTCCTGATCTGCAATAATCAGTTTATCTTTGACAGGCTCCCGGAAGGTTATTATGAGGCGAGGCATTACTGGATTTACAGTCATAAGAGTGAGTATGCCCTGATGCTGACGGCGTTTCTCGCTTTCTTTCTCGCTTACCGGAAGAAATTCCGGAACCGCTTTACCTTCTGCGCGAGCCTGGCAGTGCTGCTGGTCTGCCTGGTGCTGACTCATTCCTGGACGGGAATCGCGGGCGGCGTGCTGGTGCTGGCCGGCGCTCTGCTGGATCTGGTGGACTGGAGAAAGTTCCGCCTGAGGCTCTGGCTCCTGGGAGCGGCTGCCGCTCTGGCTGCCGTGGGCGGCGCGGTGGCTTACGGGATCCTGAAGGAACGGGATCTGTCCACGCTGGGCAGCCGGATTCCGATTTGGAAGACAGCCCTGGAAATCATTAAGGAATATCCGGAAGGCTGGGGCATGCGTTTCGGGCCGTCCAAGATGTGGGTGACGGAATATTTCGGCGTCAACAACGCCCATAACGTGTTCCTGAATCAAATCCTGCGTTTTTCCATCCCGGTGGGCATCTGCTTTATTCTGCTGTTTCTGGCCATCGTAATTTATACGCTGGTGAAGGGCAGGAGCTTTCTGATGCTCTGTACCTGGCTGGCACTGCTGGTTATCATGAGCATGGATTATTCGCTCATGAGTCTGCAGATGGCGCTGCTGTTTCTGCTGGTGTATCTGATCATGATAAAAAAGAGAGATGAACGGATAAAACGAAAAGCAGAGAGGGATGCTATTTAGATAAGAAGGAATTGTCTGACTTCGTGAGTTTTTAACGGAAAATTAGCTTGACGTTGGAAAACAGGTAGAGTATAAATACAAATATAATCTGGAATGGCAGCCATGATTTGGCAGCCGGGAAAGAAGACAGGTGGTGAGACGATGATAGAAGAGGCTGTGGCAGCTGTAAAGAAAATGGAAGGCCAGGCGGACGAGCTTTTGCGGCAGGCCGGCCAGGATGGCGCGGAGCTTCTGAAGGAAGCGAAGGAGAATGCCGAAAAGCGGAAGGCTGAGGCGCTGGAAGCGGCGAAGGCCGCGGCTGCGGCCAGGATGGAGCAGGCGAAGGCAGAAGGGGAAAAGCTTCTTGCCGCTGAGGAAGAGAAGGCGGTCCGGGAAGCGGCCGCGCTGAAGTCTCTGGCGGCCCGCAGCGAAGAGAAAGCGGTGGAGGCCGTGCTGGAGGCGCTGGTGCAGTAAGCCGGCTGCCGGCTTGCCGGCCTGAAGCAGCCGGATGTGACAGAAAGATTAACATGACAGGAAGGAGGGATGTATATGGCAGTTCTTAAGATGCAGCGGCTTGGAATCTGTGCCTGGAAGAAGAACAGGAAACAGATCCTGGAGCTTTTGCAGCGCAGGGGCGTCCTGGATATCGATACGGACGCTGTGGAGGATGAGGTCTTTCAGAAGACGGATACCTCGGAGGCGCGGGGAAGCTTTGAACGGGATATCCAGCTGGCCGAGCATGCTCTGGAGATACTGCAGCAATACGTTCCGGAACAGAAAGGACTGCTTTCCTCACTGGAAGGCAGAAAAGAAGTGGATTTGGAAAGCTGCCGCCGGATGGAGGCGGCCCGGGATTCGGTGCTGGAAAAGGCCCGGAGACTGGAGGAACTTTTGAAAGGCGTCTCTGACTGCGAGTCGGAGATGGGAAAGCTGGAAAATGAGAAGGAGGCTCTGGAGCCCTGGAAGACGCTGGAGGTTCCCATGGATTTTCCGGGGACGAAGAGGACGAAGGCCCTCATCGGTACTTTCCCGGGAACGGTGTCTACGGATCAGCTCTGTGAGATGATTGAGACGCGGCTGCCGGAGCTGTCCGGATATTACGCGGAGACGGTTTCAGCGGACGGGGCTCAGAGTTGTGTCTTCGTTCTTGTGAAGAAGGAAGAAGCGGAGGCTCTTGAAGAGGCGCTGCGCGCGGAAGGTTTTGCAAGGCCCTCCCGGGTGGAAGCGGAGAAGCCTCTCGCCCGCCAGGAGAAACTGGTCCGGGAGATAGAAGAGCTGGGACAGAAAAAGGAAGCTCTGGAAAAAGAGATTGTTTCCTATGGGGACAGCAGGGAAGAGTTTAAGCTGGCGGCGGATTATTTTCGGATGCGCCTGGAGAAATATGAGATTCTGGGAAATCTTCTTCAGTCCAGGAAGACCTTCCTGGTGACCGGCTATGTGCCTGAGAGGGCAGCCGCGGATCTGGCCCGGGAGCTTTCCGAGAACTTTACGCTGGCTGTAGAAGTGGCCGACCCGGCGGAGGAGGATGAGCCTCCGGTGCTTTTGGCAAACAAAAAGGTGCCCTCTTCCTTTGAAGGCGTGGTGGCAGCCTTCGGTCTTCCCGGAAAGGGAGAGATCGATCCGACGACAATCATGTCGGCCTGCTATATTTTCCTGTTTGGCCTGATGCTGTCGGACGCGGCCTATGGCTTTGTGGTGTTTGCGGCCTGCCTGGCGGCGCTGCTGAAGTTTCCGCGGATGGAAGAGAGCATGCGCAAGTCTTTGAGAATGTTCATGTACTGCGGTATTTCCACCATGTTCTGGGGAGTGATGTTCGGTAGCTATTTCGGCGATGTGGTGGATGTGGTGTCCCGGACCTTCTTCGGACATCAGGTGACCATTCCGGCGGTGTGGTTTGTGCCGCTGAATGACCCCATGAAAATGCTGGTGTTCTCCATGCTTTTCGGCGTGATTCACTTGTTCCTGGGGCTTGGAATGAAGGGATACATGCTGCTGCGGGATAAGAAATATCTGGATTTCGTATGCGATGTGCTGTTCTGGTATCTGCTGCTGGTGGGATTGATTCTGATTCTGCTTCCCAGCGGAATGTTTGAGTCCATTTCCCAGATGCAGTTTAATTTCCCGCCGTTCCTGAATCTTCTGGCGAAGGTGATGGCGATAGGCGGGGCCGTGGGAATTCTGCTGATGTCAGGGCGCAGAAAGAAGAACTGGGCTCTGCGGGTAGCTCTGGGAGCCTACGATTTGTATGGCGTGACCAGCTGGCTCAGCGATGTGCTGTCCTACTCAAGGCTTCTGGCCCTGGGACTTGCCACAGGCGTTATCGGTTCGGTTATCAATTCCATGGGTTCTATGCTGGGAGGAGGCATCGTGGGAGCCATAGGGTTTATTCTGGTATTCCTGATTGGCCATTCCGTCAATATCGGCATCAACCTGCTGGGCGCTTACGTGCATACGAACCGTCTGCAGTATGTGGAGTTTTTCGGTAAATTTTACGAAGGTGGAGGAAGACCCTTCAACCCGTTCAGTATTCATACAAATTATGTGAAAATCAAGGAGGAAAATTAACTATGTTTGATCAGCTTGGAGTTGTTTACGCGGTAGTCGGAGCGGCGCTGGCGGCGCTGATGGCGGGAATCGGTTCCGCAAAGGGTGTAGGAGCGGCCGGACAGGCCGGAGCAGGCGTAGTGACAGAGGATCCCAGCACTTTCTCAAAGGTGTTATTGCTGCAGCTGCTTCCGGGTACCCAGGGTATCTACGGACTTCTGGTGGCTTTCGTTACACTGAATAAGATCGGAGCCCTGAGCGGCAATCTGGTGCAGATCGATGGAGCCACCGGCCTGATGCTGCTCTTTGCTTGCCTGCCCATGGCCATTGTAGGTCTGATTTCCGCGATTCATCAGGGAAGAACTTCCATCGCAAGTATCGGCCTTGTGGCAAAGAGACCGGATCAGTTCGGTAAGGCCATGCTGTTCCCGGCCATGGTAGAGACCTACGCCATCCTGGCTCTTCTGATTTCTATTCTGGCTGTAAACGGTATTCCGGTATAAAGAATAGATTGAGAAGACAAGGAGAGCTGAAAATATGACAGGCTTGGATAAAATGATTGGCCAGATTCAGGAAGAAGCGAAGGCTGAGGCTGAGAGCCGTCTTGCGGCTGCCAGAGAAGAGGCGGAAAAAATCGCGGCTCAGGCGGAAGCGGAGTGCGAGGCTCTCGGAGAAGCTTTTGAAAGCCAGGCCAAAGAGGATGCGGCCCGCTATCTGGAGCGCGCCCGTTCCTCCGCGGATATGAAGCGCAGAATGATTCTGCTCCAGGCGAAGCAGGAAGTGGTGGCCGGAGTGCTGGAGAAGGCTTATGAGAAGCTGGACGGCCTGGAGGACGGGGCGTATTTCGACCTGCTCCGCCGGCTGCTGCAAAGGTATGCCCAGCCCATGGATGGGGAAATCTGTTTTTCCGAAAGAGATCTGAAGCGTCTTCCTGCCGGCTTTGAAAAGGAGATCGGAAAGATCGCTTCGGAACATAAGGGAAGCCTGCGCCTGAAGACGGAGGCGGCTCCCATTGAAAACGGCTTCCTTCTGATTTACGGAGGAATCGAAGAAAACTGTACCTTCCGGGCCCTGTTTTCCAGCCAGAAGGAGACGCTGCAGGATACGGTTGCCAGGCAGCTGTTTTCCTGAAGACCGGAAGGGAGGTAAGAGATATGTCAGATATGGATTACGTATACGCGGTCGCGCGGATTCGTGCCAAGGAAACAAAACTCTTTTCAGACGCTGTCATTGAGCAGCTTCTGGCCCGGCCGGATTATGAATCCTGTGTGGGTTTTCTGGCGGAGAAGGGCTGGGGAGATGCGGATACGTTCCGGGACGGGGAAGCGATTCTCTCCAGAGAGCGTGACAAGACCTGGGAGGTGATGCGGGAGCTGACGCCGGATATGTCCGTGTTCCGGCTTCTGGATTACCCGAATGTCTTTCACAATCTGAAGGCGGCGGTCAAAGAGGTGTGCACCGGCGCCCGGATGGATCACATTTATTATCATGACACCGATCCTTCCGCGGAAGAAATCCTGGCCGCGGTCCGGAATAAGGATTTTGACGCTCTGCCGGAATATATGGCAGGGGCGGCCCGTGAGGCCTTCGAGACTCTGCTTCACACCAGGGACGGCCAGCTCTGCGACTGTATTGTGGACCGGGCGGCTCTGGAAGCGGTGTACCGGGCGGGACAGGAGTCCAAGACTCCGGTGCTGCAGGATTACGCGGAGTCCATGGTGGCGTCGGCGGATATTCGGATTGCGGCCCGCTGCCAGAAGACGGGAAAGTCCGAGGAGTTTATTCTGCGGGCGCTGGCGCCCTGCGCCACACTGTCTGTGGAAGCGCTTGCGGCTGCCGCGGCAGCAGGAGAGCAGGAGCTGCAGACCTGTTTGAAAGGCACTGCTTACGCGGGAGCGGCGGACGCTCTGGCGGTGTCCCAGTCGGAATTTGACCGCTGGTGCGATAACCAGGTAATCGAGGCTATGAAGCCTCAGAAGTATAATCCTTTTTCTGTGGGGCCGCTGGTGGCCTACGCGCTGGCCCGGGAAAATGAGATTAAGACTGTGCGGATCATTCTGTCAGGAAAGCGCACCGGCATGCCGGAGGCCGCGATCCGGGAAAGGGTAAGGGAAATGTATGTATAAGATTGCAGTGCTGGGAGACTACGACAGCATCTATGGCTTTGCCGCCCTGGGGCTCGACATTTTCCCGGAGGAGGATCCGGAGGAAGCGGCGAAGAAGCTTCATGAGCTGGCAGGCGGCGGCTATGCGGTGGTCTATGTGACGGAAAAGCTGGCAGACCAGCTGGACGGCGTCATTGAAAAATACAGAGAGCGGGTATTTCCCGCCATTATACTGATTCCGGGCGTGTCCGGCAATACGGGCCGGGGCGTGGAAAGCGTGCGCAAATCCGTGGAGCAGGCTGTGGGATCGGATATATTGTTTTCAAAATAAGATGTCCTGTGGGGCAGAAAGGTGGAGATTCCTTTAAATGAGTACAGGAACGATTAAGAAAGTAGCAGGACCGCTGGTCATTGCAGAGGGCATGCGGGACGCGAACATGTTTGATGTGGTCCGCGTAAGCTCTCAGCGTCTGATCGGCGAGATCATAGAGATGCATGGGGATCAGGCTTCCATCCAGGTTTACGAGGAGACCTCGGGACTGGGACCGGGAGAGCCGGTGGAGTCCATGAATGTGCCCCTGTCTGTTGAGCTGGGACCGGGCCTCATCGGAAGCATTTTCGATGGAATCCAGCGTCCGCTGGATGATATTCTGAAGACAACCGGCAGCAATAATCTGAAGCGGGGCGTGGAGGTGCCGAGCCTGAAGCGTGACCGGAAATGGAATTTTGTGCCTTCCGTGGCTGTGGGCGATGAGCTGCAGCCGGGAGATGTGCTGGGAACCGTAAAGGAGACGGAAAGTGTGACGCAGAAGATCATGGTTCCGCCGGAGGTGTCCGGAACCGTGAAATCCATCTGCGCCGGAGAATATACGGTGGACGCGGTAATTGCCGTGCTTTCCACAAAGGATGGGGATAAGGAGCTGACTATGCTGCAGCGCTGGCCGGTCCGCAAGGGCCGTCCCTACGCGGAGAAACTTCCGCCGGATATGCCGCTGATCACAGGACAGCGTGTCATTGATGCCCTGTTTCCCATTGCCAAGGGCGGCGTGGCTGCCGTGCCGGGGCCCTTTGGTTCCGGAAAGACAGTGATTCAGCACCAGCTGGCGAAATGGGCTGAGGCGGACATCGTGGTCTACATCGGCTGCGGTGAGCGCGGAAATGAGATGACGGATGTACTGAACGAATTTCCGGAGCTGAAGGATCCGAAGACGGGACGTTCTCTGATGGAGCGTACCGTGCTGATTGCGAATACCTCCGATATGCCTGTGGCGGCCCGTGAGGCTTCTATCTATACAGGCATTACCATTGCGGAATATTTCCGTGATATGGGTTACTCAGTAGCCTTGATGGCAGATTCCACGTCCCGGTGGGCTGAGGCTCTCCGTGAGATGTCCGGACGTCTGGAGGAGATGCCCGGCGAGGAAGGCTACCCTGCTTATCTGGGTTCCCGTCTGGCTCAGTTCTATGAGCGGGCCGGCCGTGTGGTTTCCCTGGGAAAAGATGGCCGTATGGGAGCACTGTCCGTGATCGGAGCTGTGTCTCCGCCCGGCGGCGATATTTCGGAGCCTGTATCCCAGGCGACCCTGCGTATCGTGAAGGTATACTGGGGACTGGATTCCTCTTTGGCTTACAAGCGTCATTTCCCGGCTATCAACTGGCTGACCAGCTATTCCCTGTATGTGGACAACATGGGAGACTGGTTCAATGAGCATGTGGCTCCTGACTGGATGGAGCTGCGCCAGAAGCTTATGTCGCTGCTGCAGGAAGAGGCCCAGCTGGAGGAAATCGTGAAGATGGTAGGTATGGACGCCCTGTCCGCTCCGGACCGCCTGAAAATGGAAGCGGCCCGCTCCATCCGCGAGGATTTCCTGCATCAGAACTCCTTCCACGAGGTTGACACTTATACGCCGCTGGAGAAGCAGTATCTGATGATGAAGCTGGTGCTCGCGTTCTTCGAGCAGTGTACGGAGGCGCTGAAAAAGGGCTCTTCTGTGAACGATCTGCTGAAAATGGCAGTCCGGGAGCGGATCGGCCGTTACAAATATACTACCAATGAGAATATCCATAAAGAATATGACGCGGTGATGGCGGAGCTTGCCGCCGAGATCGCGGAGACTGTCGGGAAGGAGGACTTCTAAATGCCAAAGGAATACAGAACGATCCAGGAAGTTGCCGGCCCGTTGATGCTGGTTCAGGGTGTGGACCATGTGACTTATGACGAGATCGGAGAGATCGAGCTGGCGAACGGAGAGATCCGCCGCTGCAAGGTGCTGGAGGTGGACGGAACCAACGCTCTGGTGCAGCTCTACGAAAACGCGGCAGGCATCAACCTGTCAAACAGCAAGGTGCGTTTCCTGGGAAGAACCATGGAGCTGGGCGTGTCTTCCGATATGCTGGGCCGTGTCTTTGACGGTCTGGGCCGTCCCATCGACAAGGGACCGGAGATTCTGCCGGAGGAGCGCCGGGACATCAACGGCCTGCCCATGAACCCGGTAGCCAGAGATTACCCCAACGAGTTTATCCAGACCGGTATCTCAGCCATTGACGGGCTGAATACGCTGGTAAGAGGCCAGAAGCTTCCGATTTTCTCTGCTTCCGGTCTGCCCCATGCCCAGCTGGGCGCTCAGATCGCCCGCCAGGCTAAAGTGCGCGGAACCACGGAGCCTTTTGCCGTTGTTTTCGCGGCCATGGGTATTACCTTTGAGGAAGCAAACTTCTTTACCCAGAGCTTCAAGGAGACGGGCGCCATTGACCGTACCATCCTTTTCATCAATCTGGCAAACGACCCGGCGGTAGAGCGCATCGCTACGCCGCGTATGGCGCTGACTGCCGCGGAGTATCTGGCCTTTGAGCAGGATATGCATGTGCTGGTCATCCTGACGGATATTACCAACTATGCGGACTCTCTTCGTGAGGTATCCGCGGCCCGCAAGGAAGTGCCGGGACGCCGGGGCTACCCGGGTTACCTGTATACGGACCTGGCTACCATGTACGAGCGCGCCGGCCGGCAGAAGGGCAAGAAGGGAAGCATTACGCTGATCCCCATTCTGACCATGCCCGAGGATGACAAGACTCATCCCATTCCCGACCTGACAGGCTACATCACCGAGGGCCAGATTATCCTGAGCCGTGACCTGTACCGGAAGGGCGTACAGCCGCCCATCGACGTGCTGCCCTCCCTGTCCCGTCTGAAGGATAAGGGTATCGGCGAAGGCAAGACCAGAGCCGACCATTCCAACACCATGAACCAGCTCTTCGCGGCCTATGCCCGGGGCAAGGAAGCCAAGGAGCTGATGGTGATTCTGGGCGAGGCGGCTCTGTCAGACATTGACCTGATTTACGCCAAGTTCGCGGATGCTTTTGAGGAACAGTATGTGAACCAGGGCTACCAGACAGACCGCAGCATCGAGGAGACGCTGGATATCGGCTGGAAGCTGCTGTCGATTCTGCCCAGGAGCGAGCTGAAGAGAATTGATGACAAATATCTGGATATGTACTATGGCAGGAGCTGATGCTGTGCTTCTGACTCAGTGCGGATAGATATGCAGATATATGAGGAGTTATATTTGGTTTGAAATGAGGTGAGACCATGGCATCTGCGGCAGTGACGCCGACCCGGATGGAGCTGACAAGGCAGAAGAAGCGGCTGGCGACGGCCACCAGGGGCCACAAGCTTCTGAAGGATAAGCGGGACGAGCTGATGCGCCAGTTCATGGATCTGGTGCGTGAAAATATGGCCCTGCGTGAAAAGGTGGAGGCGGGCATCCGGGCCGCAAACGCAAACTTTGTGATTGCGAAGGCGGGTATGTCTGAGGAAAGCCTGCGTGTGGCCTTTATGGCCCCCAGACAGGAAGTGTATCTGGAGACCTCCACGCGGAACGTCATGAGTGTGGACATTCCGGTGTTTGAGTATAAGACCAGAACCGCCGACAGCAATGACATTTATTCCTATGGATACGCGTTTACGTCCGGAGACCTGGACGCGGCTGTCAAATCCCTGGCGGATATTCTTCCGGATATGCTGCTTCTGGCAGAGCGGGAAAAGGCCTGCCAGCTGATGGCGGCTGAGATCGAAAAGACCCGCCGCCGGGTAAACGCTCTGGAGCATGTGATTATTCCGGAGGCCCAGCAGAATATCAAATATATCACAATGAAGCTGGATGAAAATGAGAGAAGTACCCAGATCCGGCTGATGAAGGTGAAGGATATGATGCTGGAGGAAGCGCATCACTATAAAGAGAGACAGCAGGCATAGAAATAGTATAGAAATAGTATGGAAATGTCATAAAGTATCGTAAAGGTGCCGTGAGGCCGCGGGGTGGAACCCCGCGGCCTCCTGTGGTATTGGGATCATTTCATTTTTGCAGAGTTAGGCGGGCTTTCGCAGATTTTTGCGGCCTTCTGCGGAGAAAAGCAGGAATTTATGTATGAATCCGCAGGGCCAGGCCAGAGCCTGCGGAAAAACTCTGAAAACGCTTCAAATTATTGAATGCCCAGCTCTTGAAACAGTTTTTTCTGATATTCCCGATCTTTTACGGCTCTTTCAATATCCGTCATGCGGTTCTGCTTCAGAAGAAGCGCGATCAGCCGGTTGACCCGGTCCTCGCCCTGTTGAAGGCCTTCCTCCAGACCTATTTCCAATGCTTCTTTCTGAAGATATTCCCGTTCCGCTTTTTCATCATACTCTGTCAACAGCATTTTACGCACCTCCGTTTTACTTTTGGTCAGAATATCGGCTAATATTCCCCGTTTTATGCAGGCATCGATTCCAAGTTCTACTGCGTCTTCCAGCTGCAGCCCTTTGTTCAGGTTCTGGCGGATCTCCTCTATAAACTCAGAATATTCTTTGAGCCTGCGGCAGTGATTCATAATTGCCTGATTGTGTCCCCGGTTGATATTGAGGATTTCAGCTCTGCATTCCAGACAGGGAAGCTTTCCTGAGTCCTGTTTCGGGAAAGAATCCGAAAGCAGAAGCTGAGTCTGGTCAGGTTCCTCTTTGGTGCCGTTATAGAAAACCACATATCTGGGGAACGGAAGGGGAAGCCTTCTCCCGGTTCCGGTCAGGCGGTATCCGTTCTCTTCCAGGTAGTTTTGATAGAGCTCCGCGAAATAGAGAAGGCCTCGCAGGGGCATGTTTTCGTTCCATGTGCTCTGGTGTTCGTACAGGTTCATGGATGCTCCCAGAAGGAAGGACAGGTCGTTTTTCATGCCGAGATATAGTACATCCTCCAGTGTAGTGATTTTCAAATCTTCTGTATGTTGATAGTCAGTTCCGTTTATGGCATTGTACAATTCCAGCAAATCCTGTTTATTCTGAAAGACGAAGCGGAACAGCCTGTCTTTGTATTTGCGGTTTATCTTTTGCCTGTCTTTGAAATCGTACCGCTTTTCTGCCACCCGGTCTGTTTCTCCTTTCATTATAGATTTTTGCGGGTTTGTCTGCAAGGCAAACTTCAGATAAGATTTCCTTCCGGGCATCCTTTCCTTTCTGTATGACTGTTGTTTGTCTGGGAATCGGGAAAGCGGAAACTGCTTTCTCGGGAAGATTTGGGACTGCGCAGGAACAGAGAGCCTGGCAGTAAATGAATGTAAGAAACTTACAGTATAAAAGTAGCACAGCAGTTGGCAAGATGCAAGCGTTTGATGCTGGCAGAGATATAATTTTGGTAAATTTTCCGTCTTATGAGCATGAGTGAGCATGTGGCAGGGCCGGTAAAGACGGATGTGGAATATAGAAAAACGAAAAGAGGCTGCTCTTGCCAGCCGGGGTGAAACCGATTATACTGAAAACAAAAATGTGCTCCGGGGCTGCGCGGGAACGTGGGAGCACGAAGGACTCTGTCACAGCAGATAGATTTTTGCATATACTGCTACAAAAAGGATATTTTTATGAATTTTTATGACGAGCCCAGGTTCCCTTTCAACTCTTATCAGTCATATCCGTTTTACCCTTTCCTGCCTTGGGCGGACGAAAAAACACGCGATCGGAGAAGGTTTCAGGAACTGTATCCTTCCCTGGCTCGACAGATTCAGCCGCTGGTAGAAGAGGCCTGCGATCAAATGGAATATGAGGGCAGTTTTATGTTTGACGAGTATCCCGACAAGCTTCTGCTCCGCCGTCTGAGCCGCCGGATTTATGAGAAGCTGGATAAAAAGGCCTATCAGGACGACGTAATGATGCAGGAAACATCAGGGAGAAACTGGATGGAGGATTTTGTGACGGTGATGCTCCTGAATGAGATGTACCAGCGCCGCTGCAGGAGACGGGACCGCAGATGCGGAGGAATTTTTTAGACAAAGGCGAAATCAGGCGGGCTGGCAGGCAGAAGTAAGCAGGAAGCAGTAGAAAGCGGAAGAAGGACTGCCAGCCCCGGCCGGGAGGAGAAGAAATGAGAGAAAAATTTGCGGATACTCCGGAGAAGAAAAGCGACCGGTATCTGGCGCTTTGCGATACCTGGAGAGAAAAGTACCTGGAGATGGATCGGAAGGAGCTGAAGGAAAGGTTTCATCTGGAAGGGGATGAGACAGCCCAGTTTATTACTTATTTCGGCCAGCGTTACCGGCTGGATCAGAGGACGGGAATGGTGGCGCTGGAAGAGGATCCGGAGAGAAGGCTCCCCTTTAACACGGTAATGGCCATTTATCACTTGTTTTATTATTCAAAACCGCACGCAAAGGTGTCGGGGAAATTTGTGCCTTTCCGGGAAGTGAAGCGGGCGGCGCCCTTTGACGCGGCCTTTAAGCGCAATATTCTGGATGCGGCGGCCCGGACCTTTGACGGACATCTGCCGGAGCTTCGCAGGGCCTGCGAAGCCCTGCGGGGAAAACCTCTGCCTCAGGGGGACGCGGGGTATCAGATTCAGGCTTTTGACTGCATGCCGCTTCAGTTTATTTTCTGGGACGGAGATGATGAGTTCCCGGCGCAGGCCAATATCCTGTTTGACGCGGATATTACGGATTTTCTCCACGAAGAGACGGTGGTCTGTGTGGGAGACGACTTGTTTCGCAGGCTGACGGAGGAGTCGGGGCTTACGGATGCAAAACGGCCTTATGGGGACAGGTGACGGGCGCCGGCAGTCCACTGCCGCGCTCGGGCCGCGGCGTCCGCCAGGCCGCCTTCATCGATATCCTTTGCCACATAGTCTGCCGCGGCCTGGACTTCCGGCATGGCATTGCCCATGGCGATGCCGAAGGCGGCCGCCTTGATCAGATCCACGTCGTTCATGCTGTCTCCGATGGCGATGACGTCCTCCCAGGAGGCGTGGAAATATTCCAGAATCCGGGCAGCGCCCATATCCTTGCCGTTTTCCCGGGGAATAATGTCGGCCCCGCCCATCTCATCGCCCATGTACAGAAGGCGTGTTTCCGGGAAATGGGCCTGGACATCCGCGATGGCCTCTTTGGTATCTGCCAGGAAAAAAGAGGGACGGCGGCTCGTATACAGGGAAAGAAAGGCTTCCCCGCCCTGGGGCTGGATTTTGCGGTGCTTGTTGGAAGGCAGAGACAGGAAGCGGTCCAGATTTGAGGTGCACCAGCTGCCCCCGTAATTGGAAATGAGACAGTAGCCCTTTTCCACCACGTAATCCAGAATCCGTTTCTGAAGATCCGGGTCGAAATATTTTTCCCAGATCAGAGTTCCTTCCGCCTCGATGAGTGCGCCGTTGGCGCTGACAAGCCCGTCCGGCATAAAACGCCCCTGGAAATCTTCGGGCAGTTGGCTGCTCCGGAAAGCCCGGCCGCTGGCCAGGATCACCCGGAAACCGTCTGCCTTCAGGCTTTCCAGGGTACGGAGGCCGTCCTCGGGAATGGACCAGGTCCGGTGGCTGAAAATGGTATTGTCATAATCGATGAAAAATAAAGGCTTCATAATGTCCTCCTCACTGGTTCGAAATCGTATCCGCGCCGCAGCGCAGCTGGCGGCGCGGCTGTCTCATTTCATTATAGCTTCTTTTGGAAAAGAAGGGAAGCAGGAGAGTGTCTGCAAAATGTAAAAGATACGAAACAGAATTGTAAAATGACAGCCGGGGAAGGCTGTGCTATAATATGGAAGAAGAAAAAAGCCTGATTTTTACCGCGTTTTTCGGCATTTTGTTCCTGAGATCAGGTATTTACAAATCAAAAGATTGTGTTATACTATTTAAAGACCAAAACAGGAATAGTTTTGGCTGAAAACAGACAGGATAGATATCAGGAAACCCTGTTCCGCAGGCTTCAGTATGAAAGAAAAGACAGCGGGACAGCGGCATGGAATATATCATAGATGATACAGTTAACGGAAAACAGAACCAAGAAAAAGAGCTGGGAGTAGTTATGGATCAGTATGTGATTAAAGGCGGCAGCCCGCTCGTCGGCGAGGTGGAAATCGGCGGCGCGAAAAATGCGGCGCTGGCGATTCTCGCGGCAGCGATTATGACAGATGAGACAGTAGTAGTGGAAAACCTTCCGGATGTGCGGGACATCAATGTCCTGCTGGAAGCTATGCAGAAGATCGGCGCGTATGTGGAACGCAAAGAGCGCCATACAGTGAAGATAAATGGTTCCCAGATCGGGGACTTTAGTGTAGATTACGAGTATATCAAGCGGATTCGGGCGTCCTATTATCTGCTGGGCGCGCTGCTTGGAAAGTATAAGCGGGCGAAGGTTCCGCTGCCGGGCGGCTGCAATATCGGAAGCCGTCCCATTGACCAGCACCTGAAGGGCTTTCGGGCGCTGGGGGCTGATGTGAAGATTGAATACGGCTTCATTGAGGCAAAGGCAGAGAGACTGCGGGGAAGCCATATTTATCTGGATGTGGTTTCCGTGGGAGCCACCATCAATATTATGATGGCAGCCTCCATGGCGGATGGCAATACCGTGATTGAAAACGCGGCCAAGGAGCCCCATGTGGTGGACGTGGCCAACTTCCTGAACAGCATGGGTGCCAATATCAAGGGCGCAGGTACGGACATTATCCGTATTCACGGAGTGGAGCGCCTTCATTCTACGGAGTATTCCATTATTCCGGACCAGATCGAGGCAGGAACCTTTATGTTTGCTGCTGCGGCCACCAGAGGCGATGTGACCGTAAAGAACGTGATTCCAAAGCATCTGGAAGCGGCCACCTCCAAGCTTCTGGAGATCGGCTGCGAGATTGAAGAGCTGGACGACGCGGTGCGCGTGGTCTGTGCCAAGGGCCTCAAGTGCACGAATGTGAAGACTCTTCCCTATCCGGGATTTCCGACTGACATGCAGCCGCAGATTACGGCGGCGCTGGCTCTGGCCAAGGGAAGCAGCATCGTGACAGAGAGCATTTTCGAAAATCGTTTCAAATATGTGGATGAGCTGGCGCGTATGGGAGCCAATATCAAAGTGGAAGGCAACACAGCGATCATCGAGGGCGTGGAGCGCTACACAGGAGCCCAGGTATCCAGTCCGGACCTGCGGGCAGGCGCGGCTCTGGTCATCGCGGGCCTGGCTGCTGACGGAATCACCATTGTGGACGACATCCATTATATCGAGCGCGGCTATGAGCGCTTTGATGAAAAGCTCCGGGGACTGGGTGCTGAGATAGAAAAAGTATCCAGTGAACGGGAACTTCAGAAGTTTCGTCTGAGAGTGGGTTGACAAATCCCCGCGGCTGGTGTATGTTATAGCACATGGTAGGCAAATTGAATATTGTAAGAATTCTCTCTTATTCAGAGTGATGGAGATACAAAGGATCTGTGAAGTCACGGCAACCCCGCGAAGCGGAAGGTGCCAGCCTGAGCGAGTTTAATCGAACAATAAGAGGATTTGGTTATCAGAATATAACGGGTCCGCTCATTGCGGACCTCTTTTTTTGCGCGTAAGCCATGAGCAGTGCGGACAACAAAAGGAAAAGAGGAGAGGAAAAAGAAAATGGAAAAACTGTTATTTACATCAGAATCTGTAACGGAAGGCCACCCGGACAAAATCTGCGATCAGATTTCTGACGCGATTCTGGACGCTCTTCTGGAGCAGGATCCCATGAGCCGTGTGGCATGCGAGACAGCCACGACCACAGGCATGGTTCTGGTTATGGGAGAAATTACTACAAAGGGTTATGTGGACATTCAGAAGATTGCCCGGGACGTGATCCGGGATATCGGCTATGACCGGGGAAAATATGGCTTTGACGCGGACAACTGCGCGGTGATTACAGCCATCGATGAGCAGTCTCCGGATATTGCCATGGGCGTGAACAAGGCGCTGGAGGCCAAGGAGCATTTGATGTCTGACGATGAGATTGAGGCTATCGGCGCGGGAGATCAGGGCATGATGTTCGGCTATGCCACAAATGAGACGCCGGAAATGATGCCGTATCCCATCGCGCTGGCCCACAAGCTGGTGCGCCAGCTGACGAAGGTCCGCAAGGACGGCACGCTGCCCTATCTTCGCCCCGATGGAAAATCCCAGGTGACCGTGGAATATGATGAGAATGGGAAGCCCAGCCGTTTGGATGCGGTAGTGCTTTCCACCCAGCACAGCGAAGAGGTATCTCAGGAGCAGATTCACGAGGATGTCCGCAAATATGTGTTTGATCCGGTGATTCCGGCAGATATGGTGGATGAGAACACCCGGTTTTATATCAACCCCACGGGACGCTTCGTCATCGGAGGCCCCCACGGAGACAGCGGACTGACCGGCCGCAAGATTATCGTAGACACCTACGGCGGCATGGCCCGCCACGGCGGCGGAGCTTTCTCCGGAAAGGACTGCACCAAGGTAGACCGTTCCGCGGCTTACGCGGCCCGGTATGTGGCTAAAAATATCGTGGCAGCGGGATTGGCCGACAAGTGCGAGATTCAGCTCTCCTATGCCATCGGTGTGGCTCGGCCCACTTCCATCAATGTGGACACCTTCGGCACCGGAAAGCTTTCCGACCATCGTCTGGTGGAGATTATCCGGGAGAATTTTGATCTCCGTCCGGCGGGAATCATCCGCATGCTGGATTTAAGAAGACCGATTTACCGCCAGACTGCCGCCTACGGCCACTTCGGACGCACAGACCTGGATCTTTCCTGGGAGAAGACGGACAAGGCGGAAGAGCTGAAGAAATATTTATAAAGACCATAAAACATGGGAGGGATGATGCTTATGCTGCTGGAGAAACTGAAAAGTCTTGGTATAACCGAAGCGCTGGAGGCGCTGGGATATGACTGCGGGAAGATTTTCGGAGGCCTGGACCCTGAGACAGAGGAGCTTTACGCTTCCTATTCCTGGAGAAAGATTCCCTGCTCTGTGGAAGGGATCCGCGATGCCTATGTGATTCACGCGGTTCCGCCGGCGGAGCTTCTGCAGAAGGATCATCCTTGGGAAGAGTGGTTCTTCCAGTTTGACAAGCCGGAGCATCATGTGCTGTTTCTGAAGAAACAGGATTTCTGCACGGAGGAAATTTTCATTCCGGAGGACGATAAGGATCATCCGGAGGAGGCCTGCGGAAAGACCTGGTATTATTACTGCGCTGCGGAAAGCCGTCCGCATTTTGCCGGACGCCGCGGGTAAGCGCGGTAAGCGGCCGGAGCCGGAAGGCGCAGAATAAAAATATAAGACGGAAAAGCAGAAAACAGAAAACAGAAACGAAATGGTACAGCGGGAAGCAGGACAGTCCATAAAGGGCTGCTCCTGCTTCTTTTGTCTTTTCTTTCACAGGAAAAGACTTTCCTGCTTCAGTGCGGCATAGTTTACTGATAAATAATTGTGCAATATGCATAAAAAAGAGAGATGTTTTTTGACACATGAATCTAATTTCACAAATCTTCTCCTGTAAAATGAAATTAATTTCATAATCTCGTCAAATAATTGACGAAATTTCAAATATCAACTATGATACAGGTAACACGTGTGAATGAAATATGCAAATGAGCCGTATCGGCAGACAGACCGGGAAAAGAAAAGGATGAGGCCTGGCCGCCAGCTTCTGTCAGCCAGTGTACGGCGGTGACAACACCAGAAAGTGGGGAAAGATATGAATGTAATAATTAATATCTGGAATGTGCTGTTTAACAATGTGTTTGCACAGCCAGCTATCTTTATCGGCCTTATCGTAGTGGCAGGTTATGCGCTTCTGAAGAGGAAATGGTATGAAATTGCCGCGGGATTTATCCGTACTGTAGTGGGTTACATGATTCTTCAGCTGGGTGCCAGCTCTCTGAAGAATACCGTACAGCCGCTGCTGGACGGCATTCAGCAGAAATGGGCCATGAACGCGGTAGTCATTGACCCGAATTTCGGCCTGACAGCGGCCCAGAGCGCTCTGGAGAGCATCGGCGTGACCACCTCCTTTGCCATGATCACGCTGCTGATTGCCTTTGTCTGGAACATTATCCTGGTATTTTTCCGGAAATATACGAAGGTGCGTACACTGTTTACCACAGGACACATTATGGTAAAGCAGTCCACCGTAGCGACCTGGATTATTTTCTTCCTGATTCCGGATTTGAGAAACATGGGCGGAATCGTTCTGGTAGGCCTTCTGTGCGGAACCTACTGGTCTGTATTCTCCAACCTGACTGTAGAGGCTACACAGGAGCTGACAGACGGTTCCGGTTTTGCCATCGGCCATCAGCAGATGCTGGGCGTATGGTTTGCGTACCGCTTCGGAAAGTTCTTCAAGGGAAAGAAGAAAGACGGCGAGGAGCACAAGAAAGAGCTGAAGCTGGGCGGAGCCATGAAGGTTCTGGACGATTATGTGGTTTCCACGACTCTGATTATGCTTCTGTTCTTCGGAACGATTATGGTGATTCTCGGTTCCGATCTGCTGAAAGAGCTTGACGCCTCCAATTATACAGCGGGCCTGTCCTTCCCGGTATATATCTTCCAGCGCTGCGCGTCATTCGCGGTATCTCTGGTTGTGCTGAAGACCGGTATCCGTATGTTCGTAGGCGAGATGGTAGAATCCTTCGAAGGTATTTCCGGTTCTATCCTGAAGGGCTCTCTGCCGGCAGTGGACTGCGCGGCCACATACTCCTTCGGAGATTCCAACGCGGTTACCCTGGGCTTCCTGTTCGGAGCTGTGGGCCAGCTTATCGCCATTGTGGGCCTGCTGGTATTCAAGTCCCCGCTGATGATTATTCCGGGCTTCGTGCCTCTGTTTTATGACAACGCGACTATCGGTCTGTACGCCAACATGAAGGGCGGCATGAAGGCTCTGATTGCCTGCTGCGTGGGCTCCGGCCTTCTGCAGGTTCTGGGCAGCGCTTTTGCCATCAACCTGTTCCAGATGGGAAGCTTCGGCGGCTATGTAGGCAACCTTGACTGGGCGACCCTGTGGCCGGCCATGGGTGTGGCAATCAAGTATCTGATGGTACCCGGCGCGGTTCTGTGCATCATTGCCATGCTGGTGATTCCCCAGGTGCAGTACCGCAAGAATAAGGAAAATTATTTCAACCTTGGCATGGACGACGAGGATTAATTTGTAAACTAAACGCATTTTCATTTGAGAAAGGAAGTAAACGAAATGTTAAAAGTACTGGTTGCATGCGGATGCGGAATGGGAAGCTCACAGCTTCTGAAAATGAACTGTTCAAATGTACTGAAGAAACTGGGCGTGGAGCACACGATTCATCATACCAGCATAGACGAGGCAAAGTCCACGGCACACGATTACGATTTGATTGTAGTGGGAGAAAACTTTGTAGACAGCTTCAAGGTGAAGGAAGGAACCAAGATCATCGGCCTGAAGAACCTGATGAACAAGAAGGAGCTGGAGACGAAGCTGAAGGAAAGCGGAATCGCTGACTGACGGAAGAAACTGGCAGAAGAAAGATGAAATAAAGGAGAAGAAACAGGAATGAGACAGATTGGCGACGAAGAACTGGCTGTGATTGCGGAGATCGCGCGGATGTATTACGTGGAAGGAATGTCCCAGCTGGATATTGCCAACATGCTGTTCTTCTCCAAGGCCAAGGTATCCCGGGCCCTTCGGATTGCCCGGGAGGAAGGCATCGTGGAATTTCACATCAATTATCCGCTGAAGCGGTCCATGCGTCTGGAGTCTGAGCTGAAGCGCAGGTTCGGCCTGAAGGAAGCCCTGGTGGTCACAGACCTTTACAGCAGCCAGAATACGGATATTTCCATCAAACGGATCGGTGAGATGGCGGCCAGCTATCTGGATGACATCCTGAAGGACGGAGATATGATCGGACTGTCCTGGGGAAGGACCATGTATCAGACAGTGCGGCAGCTGAAGCCCTCATCACCCAGGAAGATTCAGGTGGTGCAGCTGGTGGGAAATTCCACGGATGCCTACAACAGCCAGGAACTGGACGTGACCTCGCTGGTCCAGCGGATGGCCCATACCTTTCAGGGCACAGCCACCATGCTTTATGCTCCCATGTATGTCAACAGTGATATTGTGCGCAGGGAGCTGATGAAGGAGCAGCTGATACAGAAGGCTCTGGACAAAATTAATCGGGTGGATTATGTGCTTACCGGAATCGCGGACGTGTCTCTGGACGGTTCCCTGAACAGCTGGGCAGGGTATCTGACGGAGCAGAAGAAGCGGGACCTGATCAAAAAGGGAGCGGTGGGGTACCTTTGCGGCTATTTCTTTGACCGGGACGGAAATAAGCTGCAGGATCCCATCAACGACAAGATAATCGGAATTCCATTTGAAAAACTGAAAAACGGTCCACGGGTGATTGCGGCCGCGGGAGGCGTAGACAAGACGCACGCAATCTGCGGGGCTCTCCGGGGAAAGCTGATTGACTGTCTGATTACGGACAGCCGGATCGCGGAGAAGCTTGTGGGCCCCCAGGGCGGCTGAAAGAAGGCCGCTCAGAGAGGAGACAACCATGTCAGACAAGATTTCTTACAGCTTCAGCGAAAGTCTGATTAAGAGACAGGCGGAAGCCGAAAAGCAGATGCTGGCAGAGTGGAAAAGCGGTGAGTACACCCTTGAAAAGCCGCTGATAAAATTGAATCCGTATCTGATCAACCCTCTGGCGGCTGTGGTGCTTTTTACCACAGAGGAAGAGACAGCCATTACGATGACGGTATACGGAAAAGAAGAACGGGGAAATATCGTACATACCTTCCCCAGGGCAAAGGAGCATGTGCTCCCTGTCCTGGGACTGTACGCAGACTGTGAAAACCGGGTGGAGCTCAGAGCTTACGAAGGGCGCGCCCATGAGATTACCATAAAGACAGAGCCTTTGAGCGGGGACGCTCCGAAGCTGTGCTATATGAAGACGGAACCGGAATATACTTCTCAGGACCTGATATTCGTGACGCCGTCTCTGAACGCTCTGGCCACCGGCTTTGATTACCGGGGAGATGTCCGCTGGCATCTGACGGTTCCGGTGGTGTTTGACCTGAAGCGCCTGAAAAACGGCAACTTCCTGATCGGAACGGAGCGGGTGCTTCAGATGCCCTATTACATGTCGGGCCTCTATGAGATGACCATGGCCGGCAAGATTGTGAAGGAATATTCCATTCCGGGCGGCTACCACCACGATCAGTGGGAGATGGAAAACGGAGACATTCTGGTGCTCTCGGAGGATCCGGATTATGTGACGGTGGAGGACGTGATTGTCCTTCTGGACCGGGAGACCGGAAAAATAAAGAAGAGATGGGACTTAAAGGACTGCCTGACCCCGGGAGAAGGGCCCTCGGGCGGCTATACGGACAGAGACTGGTTCCACAACAATGCCCTGTGGTATGACAAAAACACGGATTCTATCACCCTGTCCGGCCGCCACACAGACAGCCTGATCAACATTGACTATGAGACCGGAAAGCTGAACTGGATTCTGGGCGATCCGGAGACCTGGCCGGAGGAAAAGCTGAAATATTTCTTTAAGCCCGTGGGCGAGGGAGATTTCGACTGGCCCTATGAGCAGCATGCCTGCCTGGTGACGCCCAACGGAGATGTGATGTGCTTTGACAACGGCCATTACCGTTCCAAGATCCGGGAAAAATTCCGCCTGAACAAGGACAATTTCTCCAGAGGAGTGCTTTACCGGATCAATAAGGAAAATATGACCATCGAGCAGCTCTGGCAGTACGGCAAGGAGCGGGGAGAGGAGTTCTTCTCCTCCTATATCGGAAATGTGGAGTACTACGGGGAAGGACATTATCTGGTCCACTCCGGCGGAATCCAGTATTACGGCGAGCATGCTTCTGAGAAGCCGGCGGCGCTGATGAAGGATGACCCCAATGTGCGTGCGGAGAGCATCACTGTGGAAGTGCTGGATGGAAAAGTGATCATGGAAATGAAGATCGAAGGAAACTTCTATCGGGCTGAGAAGCTGCCCCTGTACCACGATCAGGACAACCTTCCTCTGGGAGAGGGAATCCGTCTGGGCGAAATGGGCGTGACGCCGGAATTCGATACGCTGATTCCCATGGAACCCTGCGGCGAACTGTTGTCCTACCGCTATGAGGCTCAGATCATTGAGGAGGAGGACCGTTTCACCTTCAAGGCTATTTTCGAGGGCGGCCAGCTGGTAATGCTGATGCTGGAAAACGGAGAGGAAGAGCACGGCTACTTCATTTCCACTGCGAAAAACAAATTTAATGCTCTGTGCTGCGGCACTTTTATTGAGAATGACCCGAGAAGCATCACCTTAAGCGTCAACAAAGCGGGCCTGAAAGGCACCTTCGATGTGCGGGTGATTGTGGACGACAAGAAGTATGACACCGGAATTCAGATCCGCTGCGAATAAGCCTGCGGATAAGAGGAAACTCCGGATTTACGGTAAAAAATAAAGAAGGTAAAGAAAAATGGCAGATTATGATTTGATTATTATAGGAAGCGGCCCTGCGGGAATGACTGCCTCCATCTACGCGGCGAGAGCCAACCTGTCTGTGCTGATGCTGGACAAACTGGCTCCGGGCGGCCAGATTATCAACACAAATGAGATTCAGAACTATACAGGAATGGGAACCATCAACGGGGCGGAGCTGGCCATTCAGATGTACCAGCATACCCAGGAGCTGAACGTGGCCTTTGACTACCGGACCGTAAAGGAAATCCGGGAGGAGAACGGCGAGAAGCTGGTATGCTGCGTGGAGGAGGACAAGGTATATACCGCCAAATCCATCATCATTGCCACAGGCACAAGACCCCGGATGCTGGGCGTGGAAAACGAAAAGCAGTACGCGGGACACGGCATCAGCTGGTGCGCCATCTGCGATGGAGCAGCCTGCCGGGGCAAGGACGTGGTGGTAGTAGGCGGAGGAAACTCTGCGGTGGAGGAATCCATCTATCTGGCGGATATAGTGAAGTCTCTGACCATCGTTACCATGTTTGATCTGACGGCGGATCCCATGGCCTGCGACAAGCTGCGCGCCATGGATCATGTGACCATTTATCCCTACCAGGATGTGCTGGGCTTCTACGGCGACAGCAAAATCCGCGGCATTCATTTCAAGTCCACAAAGACCGGTGAAGAGAACAAGGTGGATTGTGATCAGGTCTTCGAGTACATCGGACTGACCCCCACCACCGAGCCCTTTAAAAACCTGGGAATTCTGAATCAGATGGGCTATGTGGAAGTGGACGCGATGATGAAGACGAAGATTCCGGGAATTTTCGGAGCGGGAGACTGCGTCACCAAAAATCTCCGTCAGGTTATCACAGCCTGCGCGGACGGCGCCATCGCGGCCCAGAGCGCGGCTCACTATGTACAGAATCTTTAAAATGCGGTAAACGGCGTACGCCGCCGGCCTGTCCGGGCCGGCGGGAGGCCATTGGGAAAAGAGGAGAATCAATTATGTTAAAGGAAGTAACACAGGAAGAATTCCGTCAGGAAGTAGATAAAGGCCTTGTGCTGGCTGATTTCTTTTCCAGCACCTGCGGTCCCTGCAAGATGCTGTCTTTCGTGCTGAACGATGTGGACAAGACCTGCGGCGACAAGGTAAACATTTTGAAAGTGGATTTTGACAAGAATAAAGAACTGGTAGAGGAGTATGAGGTATCCGGTTATCCGACCCTGATCCTGATGCGGGACGGCGTGGAGCTGAAGCGCACCACCGGACTCCAGCAGAAGCCGGTTATTATCAAGATGATTGAAGACGAAGCGTAAAAGAGATAGGCAGACGCCGCCTGATTTCTGAGAAGAAGTCAGGCGGTATTTTTTAAAGTTTTCTTAATGCCCCATCATTTTCTTGCCCCCGCCGCAATATAATGTTACAGTAGTATTGCTCTGAAGCATCAGTAAGAAGCGTCAGGGCTTTCTGATATTCTGGTAGAAGAAAAAGTTTCAAATCAAAAGAGGAGAGAACTATGAAAAAGAGAGGAAAAGGGGGACGGGCCCTGATTACCTCCGCAGTGCTCCTTCTGCTGGTGATAGCGGCGGCATGGACGCTGAAGGCCCGTACTGAGGCCCGGAAGGCGGCAGAAGCCGCGGCGCAGCAGGCGGCTGAGGAGCAGGCTCAGGCGGAAGCGGAAGCTCAGGCGGAAGCAGAAGCAAAAGCTCAGGCAGAAGCGGAGGCCCGGGCAGAGGCAGAAGCTCAGAAGGAAGCGCAGGAGCAGGCCGAAAAGGAGGCTCAGGAAGCGGCGGCACAGAATCAGACCGTTTCGGAGGAAGAGGCGAAAGCCTCCTATACTGTGGATTACAGCAGCGCGCCCCTTCTGAACACGACGCCAATCAAAAATCTGTCTCTGAATGTGGGTGGCACGGAGGATGAGATCCGTCTGAACTGGATGTCGCCCAGCGCCCAGGCAGGCCAGGTGAGCTGGCGGAATACCCAGAGCGGGGAGGTTCAGACCTTTACGGCAGAATGCGCGGCGTCGGTTACGCTGCCGGGATATTATGTGAATAAAGCAGTGGTTACGGGACTGGCGCCCGGGACAACCTATGCTTATCAGGTGGGAAATGACGCCGGAGGATGGTCGCCGGAATATCAGTATACAGTGCCGGATGTGAATACAGATGAGGGCTTTACCTTTCTGGTGGCCTCTGACGCGGAAATCGGCATTTCCCAGAATCATGAGATGCAGGAAACTGTCGATGACTGGGACAAGGCGGTGACCCGCCTTACAAGCTATGTGCCGGAAGCTCAGTTCCTGGTACATGCAGGCGATCAGGTGGGCGCCTTTGGAAACCCGGATCAGTATACGGGCTTTCTGGAGCATCTGGGACTTTACAAGATTCCGCTGGTTCCCGTGGTGGGCAACCACGATGTGGCCAATGAGGACTCTATCGAGGAATACGGCTATCCGGCGGGCCCTTATTTCTATGAGCATTTTAATGTGCCCAACCGGTCTGAAGAGTACGGAAACAGCAATGGAGACAGAAACGGGGATTATTACTTTATCCGGGGCGATGTGCTCTTTATCGTGCTGAACAGCTGTACCAGCCAGATGACCGATATTCATGAACAGTATGTGCCGGAGGTGGTGGCAGCCCATCCGGATACAAAATGGAGGATTATCATTCAGCATTATCCTGCCTACAGCAGCGTGGAAAAGTATCAGGAGGAGATGGATCCCTGGATCCGCGAGTCCCTGGCTTACATCTGCGCGGACAATGACATTGATCTGGTGATTTCCGGCCATGATGCGGCCTATTCCCGCTCCGCCTTTACAGGCCGGGAGTGTGAGCGTGTGGGGGATTATGATTATTCCACCGGCGGCGTGGCGGTGAACCCGGAGGGCACCATGCATGTGACCTGCAGCACGGCCAGCGGCAGCATTTACCGGGAAGTGGTCCCCAACGGAAATCTGGTATTCGAGGGACAGCCCCATGTGCCTGTGGCCCTCCGGTTTGATGTGACGGACACGGAGCTTCATCTGCGGGCCTACCTGGTGGATACCTGGACAGTGTATGATGAATATACGATTCAGAAGACTTGACAAGCGGCAAAAAGCCTGCTATATTTACCCTCAGCTGGCAGATGAATTTTGTCGGAGCAAAAATATCGGCGCTTTCGGACAGGAAGCTTCGTGAAAATGAAAAAGGCATGGAAGAAGAGGAGTACGCAGAGGGGGACATCACTCAGAGAGGGCGGTCCAGAGGCTGGAAGACCGCCGGGGAACAGTCGCTGCGGAAGGTAGCTTTGGAGCCGGGATGGTGAAGGAGAAGTAGCCGTCCACGTTTGGCCCGGCGTTAACGGGAAATGAGATATGCGGCAGAAGGCCGCGTATGAAGTAAGGTGGTACCGCGCATTGACTGACGCCCTTTTTTGGAAAAGGGCGTCTTATTTTTTCCCGGGAGGCCCGATTTTTCCGGAAGAAAAACAGGCTTACCGCGCAGGACAGACAAAAAAGGCCGTTTTCTTAGGCGGCTGGAAAACGAACAGGAGGAGCAAAGGAATGAAAGAACTGGCAAAGACCTACGATCCGAAGCAGATGGAAGACCGGATCTACGCTGACTGGCTGGAAAAGAAATATTTCCACGCGGAAGTGGACCGGAGCAGAAAACCCTTTACGATTGTGATGCCCCCGCCCAATATTACGGGAAAGCTTCACATGGGACACGCCCTTGACAATACCCTTCAGGATATTCTGATCCGGTATAAGAGAATGCAGGGCTACAACGCGCTCTGGATTCCGGGCACGGACCATGCTTCCATTTCCACTGAAGTCAAGGTTATCAACCAGCTGAAGGAAGAGGGAATCGATAAAAATGAACTGGGCCGGGAAGGCTTTCTGAAGAGAACCTGGCAGTGGCGCGAGGAGTATGGACGCACCATCGTGGATCAGCTGAAGAAGCTGGGCTCCTCCTGCGACTGGGACAGAGAGCGGTTTACCATGGACGAGGGATGCTCCAGAGCAGTACAGGAAGTATTCCTGCGTCTTTATAAGAAGGGATACATTTACAAGGGCTCCCGGATTATCAACTGGTGTCCGGTCTGCAAGACCTCCATTTCCGACGCGGAGGTGGAGCACGAAGAGCAGGCAGGCCATTTCTGGCATATCAATTATCCCATTAAGGACAGCGATCAGTTTGTAGAGATCGCTACCACCAGACCGGAGACCATGCTGGGCGATACAGCTCTGGCTGTAAACCCGGATGATGAGCGCTACCAGGATATCATCGGAAAGACTGTAATTCTGCCCCTGGTGGGCCGGGAGATTCCGGTAATCGCGGACGCTTATGTGGACAAGGAATTCGGAACAGGCGTAGTAAAGATTACGCCGGCCCACGACCCCAACGACTTTGAGGTGGGCAAGCGCCACAACCTGCCGGAGATCAATATACTGAATGATGACGCCACCATCAATGAGAACGGCGGAAAATATCAGGGCATGGACCGCTACGAGGCCAGAAAGGCTATCGTAAAAGAGCTGGATGAGCTGGGCCTTCTGGTAAAGGTAGAGGACCATGTGCACAACGTGGGAACCCATGACCGCTGCGGCACCACCGTAGAGCCCATGATTAAGCAGCAGTGGTTCGTAAAGATGGAGGAGATGGCAAAGCCGGCCATCGAGGCAGTGAAGAACGGCGATCTGACTTTTGTGCCGGAGCGCTTTGACAAGACCTATCTCCACTGGCTGGAAAACATCCGTGATTGGTGTATTTCCAGACAGCTCTGGTGGGGCCACCGGATTCCGGCTTACTACTGTGACGAGTGCGGCGAGATTGTGGTGGATAAGGAAATGCCGAAGGTATGCCCCAAGTGCGGCTGCACCCATTTCACCCAGGACCCGGATACGCTGGATACCTGGTTCTCCTCTGCTCTGTGGCCTTTCTCCACTCTGGGGTGGCCGGATAAGACAGAGGACCTGGATTATTTCTATCCCACAGACGTGCTGGTGACAGGCTATGATATCATTTTCTTCTGGGTTATCCGTATGGTATTCTCCGGCTATGAGCAGACCGGAAAATGCCCCTTCCATCACGTGCTGATTCACGGACTGGTAAGGGATTCCCAGGGCCGGAAGATGAGCAAGTCCCTGGGCAACGGCATCGACCCCCTGGAGATCATCGACCAGTACGGAGCGGACGCTCTGCGCTTCACGCTGGTGACCGGAAACGCGCCTGGAAATGACATGCGTTTCTATATGGAGCGTGTGGAAGCCAGCCGCAATTTTGCAAACAAGATCTGGAACGCTTCCCGTTTCATCATGATGAACATTGAGAAGGCGGAGGTTCCGGAGCAGATGAGTCCGGAAGAGCTGACCGGAGCTGACAAATGGATTCTTTCCAAGGTAAATAAGCTGGCTCAGGATGTGACTGTAAATATGGACAAGTATGAGCTGGGAATCGCCGTGCAGAAGCTCTATGATTTCATCTGGGAGGAATTCTGCGACTGGTATATCGAGATGGTAAAGCCCCGTCTCTACAGCGAAGAAGACCAGACCAAGGCGGCGGCTCTCTGGACCTTGAAGACAGTGCTGACAAACGCGCTGAAGCTTCTGCATCCCTATATGCCCTTCATTACAGAGGAGATCTACCGGAATCTGACCGGCGAGGAATCTATCATGATTTCGTCCTGGCCGGAATATAAGAAAGAGTGGAACTTCGTGGAGGAAGAGGAAGAGCTCGAGCTTATTAAGGAAGCGGTGCGGGCAATCCGCAACACCCGTTCTTCCATGAACGTGCCGCCCAGCAAAAAGGCTCAGGTTTTTGTGGTGTCTGAGAATGAGAAGGTGCGCGGCGTCTTTGAACGCAGCAGCCTGTTCTTCGCCACTCTGGCTTACGCAAGCTCTGTAACCGTCCAGGCAGATAAGGCTGGAATCGGAGAGGACGCCGTATCGGCCCTGATTCCGGACGCCGCGGTTTACATGCCCTTTGCGGAGCTGGTGGATCTGGAGAAGGAGCTGGAACGGCTTAAGAAGGAAGAGGAGCGCCTGACAAAGGAGCTTGCCCGTGTAAACGGCATGCTGAACAATGAGAAATTCATGAGCAAGGCGCCCAAGAGCAAGGTTGACGAGGAAAAGGAAAAGCTTGCGAAATACACACAAATGATGGAACAGGTGAAGGAGCACCTGGCAGCGCTTGAAAAATAGCGGGGTTCCTGCACTGCGAAAGTATAAAAGAGAGAGAATTATGAAAAAGTTTAAGAAATGGCTGGGGGGCTTTAGAACATTTTGGATCAGGCTCTTTGAGAGGTGGAGAGGACCTCTCCAGAAGCCCATCGCGATTGCAAACCGGTTTTCTCTGGTGCTGCACGCGCTGATGTCCTGGATGATTTATTTTGTGATGGAGGCGGTGTCCCGTCATTCGGTGGCTGCGGCCTGGACGTTTATGACAGAAAGCACAGCCGCGTATGCTTACAACAGCTTCATGATTTTCATGAGCTTCATGCTGGTGTATCTGGTGAGGCGCAGAATTTTCATGCGCCTCCTGATCGCCTTTTTCTGGCTGGTGCTGGGAATCATAAACGGAACGATTCTTTCCAGCCGGGTGACGCCCTTTACGGGACAGGATCTGCACCTGATTACGGATGCGCTGGATGTGGTGAAAAATTACATGTCACCGGTCCAGCTGATTCTGAAAATAGGCGGAGTGGTTCTGGGAATTGTGATCCTTGTGCTTTTGTGGAAGTACGCGCCCAAATACCAGAAAAAGATCCGCTGGCCCCTGAATCTGGCGGCTGTGGCAGCGGTGATCGGCCTGTTTGCCGGCGCCACCAGACTCTGCCTGGAGCAGAGAGTGCTGTCTACCTATTTCGGAAATATCGCCTTTGCCTATGAGGACTACGGCCTGCCTTACTGTTTCTTCTGCAGCCTGCTGGCTACGGGAATGGATGAGCCCTACAATTATTCGGAAGGCTCCATCCGGGCCATTGTGGACCGGGACGAAGAGACGCTGGCGGATGAGGACAATGATTCGGAAAAGCCCAATATTATCATGCTTCAGCTGGAGACCTTTTTCGATCCTACTACAGTGGAGTTTCTGGAGTTTTCCGAGGATCCCATTCCGAATTTCCACAGACTGATGGAGGAATATTCTTCAGGAGCTTTCAAGGTGCCTTCCGTGGGCGCCGGAACGGCCAATACGGAATTTGAGTGTATTACGGGAATGAACCTGCGCTATTTCGGCCCGGGAGAATATCCCTACAAGACGATTTTAAAGGAGACCACCTGCGAGAGCGTGGCCTATGATTTGAAGGAAGTGGGTTATGCGGCCCACGCCATCCACAACAATAAGGCCACCTTCTACAGCCGGGCGGATGTGTTCAAAAACCTGGGCTTTGACACCTATACCTCCAAAGAGTACATGGATGTGTCAAATACCACGGAAAACGGCTGGCTGAAGGATGAGGTGCTCATCAGTCATATTCTGGACTGCCTGGATTCCACGGCGCGCCGGGATTTCATTTATACCATTTCCGTGCAGGGACACGGGGAGTATCCCACAGAAAAGGTTCTGGAGGATCCGGCCATTCAGGTGACAGGAGCCGAGACAGAAGAAAAGAATAACCAGTGGGAATATTATGTAAATCAGCTTCATGAGATGGATCAGTTCATTGTGGATCTGATTGATGCCCTGGATGCTTACGGCGAGGATTATGTGCTGGTAATGTACGGCGATCATCTGCCTACGCTGGGGCTTACCGTGGAGGACGTGACCAACCGGTATCTCTTTGACACCAGCTATGTAATCGTGGATAATATCGGTCTGGAGAAAAAGGATCAGACCCTGTGCTCTTATCAGATTGCGGCAGAGGTGCTGGATCAGCTGGACATCCATGAGGGAATCATGATGCAGTATCATCAGGCCCGCCGGAAGACAAAATGGTATCTGCCGGACATGGAGCTTCTCCAGTACGATTTGCTTTACGGAGAGCGATATGCCTATGGCATGGATGGAGACAGTCCTTTTGAACCTACGGACATGCAGATGGGCATCCATCAGCCGGTGATCCGCAATGTGGTGGCCCTGGAAGGAACCACTTATGTGTTCGGACAGAACTTTACCACGGCCACAAAGGTTTATGTGGACGGAGAGTATCAGAGCACTTCCTTTATCAATGACCATGTGCTGAGGCTGAAAAAGACCGTGCTCCAGCAGGATGCGGAAGTCGCGGTAAAGCAGCTGGCTCCTGGCAAGGCCAGAAGGGTCTTGAGCGAGGGAAATACCTACAGCTTCCATTATGAGGAACCGGAAGAGGAAGCTCCCGGCACAGAGCCGGAGAACTCCCTGCCGGAAACAGACACAGAAGAAGGGACAGGCGAAGCAGCATGACATATCAGGAAGCGGTGGCCTATATAGATGAGACACCGAAGTTTACGAAAAAGAATTCTCTTGATCACACCAGAGCGTTTCTGGAAAGGCTGGGCAGTCCCCAGGAAAGCATGAAAATCCTTCATGTGGCGGGAACCAACGGAAAGGGCTCTGTCTGCTCTTTTCTGGCTTCCATGCTGAAAACTGCCGGAAAGCGGACGGGGCTGTTTACCTCCCCCCATCTGGTGAAGATCAATGAGCGTTTTGAGATTGATGAGGAGCAGGTCAGCGATGAGGAGTTCCTGGAGGCTTTCGAGACTGTTATGGCCTGTGTGGAGGAAATGAAGAAAGAGGGATATTCCCATCCCACCTATTTTGAGCTACTGTTCCTCATCGGCATGAAAATTTTCCAGAAGGCAGGAGTGGAGTATCTGGTGCTGGAGACAGGGCTTGGCGGCCGGCTGGACGCCACCAACTCCGTGGCTCATCCGCTGGTGACTGTAATCACCTCCATCAGCCTGGACCATACGGAATATCTGGGAAATACGGTGGCTGAGATCGCGGGAGAGAAGGCGGGCATTATCAAGGAAGGCGTGCCCGTGGTATATGACGCTTCCTGTCCGGAGTCGGCGGAAGTGATTCGGAAAAAGGCGGAAGAGATGCATGCGCCTGCGTACGGCATTACTCCAAAAATGTATAAAATTTCCAAAACCACAAAGAAACATATTGATTTTTGCATTGATTGTGGGTATTATGATTGTATCCGGCTGTCCATTTCCAGTGTGGCGGAGTATCAGGTCAAGAATGCCGCCGAGGCAGTGACGGCGGTCCGCGTCATGGATCAGGAAGGCATCTTTACCAATGAAGTGATCCGGGAAGGAATCGCGGCCATGCGCTGGCAGGGAAGAATGGAGACGGTGCTGCCGGGCGTCATCATTGACGGCGCCCACAACGAGGCCGGAGTAGAGGAGTTTGTAAAGACAGCCAGACGGCTGGAGGCGGATGATCCGGTGACACTGCTGTTCGCGGCGGTGGGCGATAAGGATTACCGTCATATGATAGAGACGATCTGCAGAGAGCTCCGTCTGGAGCGGGTCATCGTGACAGAGGTGGGCGGCTACCGGAGCGTGGACGTGAAGGAGCCGGAGGCACTGTTCCGGGAGTTTGGCCAGAAGCAGGTCACAGCTATTCCGGATGTGGAAGAGGCCTTTGAAGAGGCCCTGAAGGAAAAGGGGGACGGCATCCTGTTCTGTGTCGGTTCCCTGTATCTGGTGGGAAGCATAAAGAGCATATTGGAGAAAAGGAGGACTGCACATGATTGATTTTGAAGAGGAACTTAAGAGATTTCATCCCAGCCTGGAAGTAGAGCAGGTGGAGGAAAACGTATATAACAACAAGCCGAAAGACATGGCGGATCTTCTTGATGAGATGCTGAAGGAAATGAAGGGCGGCAGCCGGTTTTAACGTCAGAGGAGGAATTTATGCGTTGTATCAAATGTGGAGCGGTGCTGACGGATCCCGGCTACTGCAGCTCCTGCGGAACGGAAATCCGGATTTATAACAGACTCATCCGGCTGTCCAATACCTATTACAATATGGGACTGGAGAAGGCGACGGTGCGGAACCTTTCGGGAGCCGCGGCGGATCTCCGCTACAGTCTGGAGCTTAATAAAAACAATATACAGGCCAGAAATCTTCTGGGGCTGATCTGCTTCGAGGTGGGAGATGTGGTTTCCGCCCTGACCGAGTGGATCATCAGCAAGAATCTGGAGCCGGAGAAAAATATCGCGGACGAGTATATCAACGCGATTCAGGCGAATCCGGCGAGACTGGATACCATAAATCAGACGATCAAAAAATACAATCAGTCCCTGCTGTACTGCCAGCAGGGCAGTGAGGACCTGGCGATCATCCAGCTGAAAAAGGTGCTTTCCCTGAATCCCAAGCTGGTGAAGGCCCATCAGCTTCTGGCGCTGCTCTATATCAGAACAGAGGAGTATGACAGAGCGGGGCGGGAACTGAAAAGAGCCTTGGCCATCGACAGAACCGACAGTGTGTCTCTCCATTATCAGGCTGAGCTGGAGCAGCTGGCCGGCAAGCCGGCCTCAGGCGGAAGCCAGAAGGAGGAGAAGGAGAAAAAAGACGGAAAGAATCCGGATATTATCTCCTATACCAGTGGAAACGAGACCATTATCATGCCGGCTTCCTATAAGGAGAACACCGGCGTCAATGTAGTTTTGAATATTTTCATTGGCCTGGTGGTAGGCGTGGCTCTCATGTGGTTCCTGGCCCTTCCTGCCAAGGTGCAGTCGGTGCGCAGCGAGACTGCGGACCAGATCCGGGAGTACAGCGATCAGCTGGCTGCCCGGCAGGCAGAGGTCAATGAGCTGCAGAGCCAGCTGGACGCTCTTCAGGGCAGCGGCACAGAAGAGGATACTCAGCAGCAGGAAGAGACCGGCGGAAGCTATGAGCTTCTGATTGACGCTTATACCAGTTTCCAGGCGGGAGATACGGAGAGCGCTTCCACAGCTCTGGATCAGGTGGATCCGGATCAGCTCTCTGACAATGCGAGAGCCATCTACAATCAAATTTACGGAAGCCTTCACGCAGATGAGGTGCAGGCTCTGTATGAGGCAGGCTCAGCGGCTTATGACGCCCAGAATTACCAGGAGGCCGTCACAAATCTTTCTCAGGTAGTAGATTACGAGCAGGATTATGACGATGGCTACGCTCTGTATTATCTGGCCCGGTCTTACGAAAACCTGGGAAAGAACGCTGAGGCTCTGGACATGTTCCAGAGATTCGCGGATACCCATCCGGGCACCCAGAGAGCCACTTACGCAAACAATGCCATAGCGCGGCTGCAGCAGACCGTGTCCCAGACGGACACCGGCACAGATACCGGAACTGATACAGGAACCGGCACTGGCGCCACAGGCGCGGGAACCGGCGGTACTGGAACTGGCAGCACCGGCACGAATACCGGTACGGGAACCGGCGCAGATGCTGCAGGCATAAACGCAGGCGCCGGCACAGCCGGCCAGGCCCAGTAAAAAACTTAAGAGAAACCCTGAAGCAAGGGACATACCGAAAGGTATGTCCCTGTTTTGTTTTTACGGACAATTATAAAAAATGGAGGGATGAAAGAGATGAGAGGAAGCATGAAAAGAAAAAAGAGCCGGGGAGGCGGCAGGGGCCCGGAGCCCCTCATGAGGGTGGAGGACAGGACTCTTCGAATCCGGGTTCCGGAGGAGCTGGATCATCACAGCGCGGCTCTGATCTGCGCCCAGGCGGATGAGCTGGTGAAGACAAGGGATATCCGGGAGATCGTCTTTGATTTTTCCGGGACGGTTTTCTGCGACAGCTCTGGAATAGGAATGCTTATGGGCCGGTATAAGATAATGCAGGCCCTGGGGGGCCAGGTGCGGGCTGTGCAGGTCCGGGACAGGGTGGAACGGATTCTGCTGCTGTCCGGTGTGATGAAGGTGATTCCGGTAGAGAGGATGCAGGGAGGAAAAGAAGAATGAAAAATGAGATGCGCCTGGAATTTGACAGTATATCGGCCAATGAGGCCTTTGCCCGGGTGACGGTGGCTGCTTTTATGACCCAGATGAACCCCAGTATGGAGGAGGTGGCGGATGTGAAGACGGCCGTCTCGGAAGCTGTGACCAATGCCATCATCCACGGCTATGGGGGAGAGGTACATAAAATCCTCATCGCTGGAGAGATTGACGGGGAGTGGCTGCGGCTTGAGGTGAGGGATCAGGGAGTGGGGATCCCGGATGTGGAGAAGGCCATGGAACCGCTCTATACCACCCGCCCGGAGCTGGACCGGTCAGGAATGGGATTTCTGTTTATGGAAGCTTTTATGGATGAGGTGAAGGTGGAATCAGAGCCGGGGAAGGGAACGGCTGTCATTATGAAGAAGCGGATCCGGCAGCAGGAGGAATGACCCATGGACCGCACAGAGGAGCTGATTCGGAGGTCACAGGACGGAGATAAAGAGGCAAGGGAGGCACTGATAGAGGAAAACATGGGACTTGTCCACCATGTGGTGAAACGCTTCCTGGGCAGAGGCGTGGAGGCAGAGGATTTGTTTCAGATAGGGGCCATCGGCCTTTTGAAAGCAGCGGACAGGTTTGACCTGAATTTCGGCGTCCGCTTCTCCACCTATGCTGTTCCGATGATCGCCGGGGAGATCAAGCGCTTCCTGCGGGACGACAGTATGATCAAGGTCAGCCGTTCTCTGAAGGAGCTGGCGGTAAAGGCGGCCAGACTGCGTGAGCAGATCCTGATGGAGAGGGGAGAAGAGCCGGGGGTGGAAGAACTGGCCCGGAGGCTCAAGGTGGAGCCGGAGGAGCTGGTCCAGGCCATGGACAGCAGCACAGAGGTGGAGTCCCTGCAGAAAATTGTGTGTCAGGGAGACAGCGAGGGCTTAAGCCTGATGGAACGGGTGGAGCAGGGCAGAGACGAACAGGAGGAGCTTCTGCGCAGGCTGCTGCTGGAGCAGCTTCTGGCTTCTCTGGAGCCCAGGGAGCGCCGTCTGATTGTCCTGCGGTTCTTTTATGACAGAACCCAGACCCAGGTGGCAGAAGAGCTTGGAATGTCCCAGGTGCAGGTATCCAGACTGGAGAAAAAGATCCTTTCGGGGCTGAAGGAAAAGGTGCGGGGAAACCGGCCCTGACAGGGCGGATTTTTCCGCGGGCTCCCGATTTCCGTATTTTTTCCGCGGTTTTTCGCTTATTTTGCAAAAAGAACTTGAAAAACCGCAGTTCAGGGGCTATAATGTGCAGGAAACAACAGGGTTTCATATCTATCCGATAAGAGCGGCTGGAGTGAAGCCCTGTTTCTTACAGTCTGAAAAACAGGAGGGTAAAGTTATGAAAAAAAGATTGCTTGCACTGATGATGGCAGCAGTTTTTGCCATGTCACTGACAGCCTGCGGCTCTTCAGGCAGCGGCTCTGATACGGAAAGCAATACTGCAGAGACAGACAGCACTGCTTCCGAGGACGCGTCTGCTGAGGAGACGGCAGATTCCGGAGAGAAAAAGGTACTGAGAGTAGCCATGGAGTGTGCTTACGCTCCCTACAACTGGACACAGCCGGAAGATTCCAACGGAGCGGTCGCCATCAGCGGAAGCTCTGACTATGCAAACGGCTATGATGTTATGATGGCAAAGCATATTGCGGAGGCGATTGGCTATGATCTTGAGATTGTAAAGCTTGACTGGGATTCTCTGGTACCGGCTGTACAGTCCGGAACGGTAGACTGCGCGATTGCAGGCCAGTCCATCACCTCAGAGCGTCTTGAAATGGTAGACTTTACAGAACCTTATTACTATGCGACGATTGTTACCCTGGTAAAAGAGGACAGCCCCTATGCGGACGCCCAGGGCGTGGCGGATCTGGCAGGAGCAAGCTGCACCTCCCAGCTGGGAACCATCTGGTATGACGTATGCCTGCCCCAGATTCAGGATGCTGACATTCAGGCAGCTCAGGAGTCTGCTCCGGCCATGCTGGTAGCTCTGGAGAGCGGACGTGTGGATCTGGTCGTGACAGATATGCCCACAGGTACAGCCGCGACTGTAGCTTATCCGGATCTGAAGCTTCTGGATTTTGCCGGATCAGATGATGATTTTGAGGTTTCCGAGGAAGAGATCAATATCGGAATCTCCGTACAGAAGGGAAATACAGAGCTTCTGGACGCTATGAACAGCGTACTGTCCCAGATGACCGTAGACGATTTCAACAGCATGATGGACGAGGCGATTTCCGTTCAGCCGCTGTCTGAGTAAGGATAAGAGAAAGGGAGCCGTGAACCGAAAATGAGTGTTTCTCAGATGAATTTTTTTGAAAGAATTATATATCTGCTGCAGCAGTACGGTCCTTCTTATCTGAAAGGCGCGGGGACTACGCTGGCGATTGCGGTAGTATCCACGGCGATCGGCTGCCTGATCGGCTTTGTCGTTGGTGTGATACAGACCATTCCGGTGGATAAAAAGCGCGACAGCCTGGCAAAACGGGGCGTGCTGGGAGTGGTAAAGGCGGTTATGAAATGTTACGTGGAGCTGTTCCGCGGAACGCCCATGATTGTACAGGCCACATTTATCTATTATGGTATGTCCCAGGTCTTTGACATTCAGCTGGGCATGTGGTCCTCAGCGTTTCTGATCGTATCCATTAATACAGGAGCCTATATGGCGGAGTCTGTCCGCGGAGGAATCATTTCCATCGATCCGGGCCAGACAGAGGGCGCGAAGGCCATCGGCATGAACCATGTGCAGACCATGTGCTATGTGATTCTGCCCCAGGCTCTGCGCAATATCATGCCCCAGATCGGAAACAACCTGATTATCAATATCAAGGATACCTCCGTGCTGTTCTCCATCGGCGTTACAGAGCTGTTTGCCGTTCACAGAAGTGTGTCCGGCGCGCTGTATACCTACTTTGAGTCAGCGACGATCGTTATGGTGGTATACCTGATTATGACTGTTGTATGCTCCCGTCTGCTGCGGATCTGGGAGCGGAAGATGGACGGCGACGCCAATTATGAGCTGGTAGATACCATGGGTATCGGAGATCAGCTCCGCACATCAAATATAGAGAAGAGAGCGGAGAGGAGGAAGAGATCATGAGCCGGGGAGAGGAAATCTTAAAAATATCCCATCTGAGCAAAAGCTTCGGAAACCACGAAGTGTTGAAGGATATCGATTTTGAAGTCTGCAAGGGCGATGTGGTCTCCATCATCGGAGCTTCCGGTTCCGGTAAGTCCACAATGCTCCGCTGTGTAAATCTTCTGGAGGAGCCAAGCGGCGGCCAGATTCTGTTCCACGGACAGGATATCACCGATCCGAAGATGAACGTGCCGGCTTACCGGGCCAAGGTGGGCATGGTGTTCCAGAGCTTTAACCTGTTCAACAATATGACGGTGCTGGATAACTGTATCGTCGGACAGGTGAAGGTGGCAAAGAAGAAAAAGGAAGAGGCCCATGAAAATGCCATTCATTACCTGAGAAAGGTAGGCATGGAATCTTTCATGAACGCCAAGCCCCGGCAGCTGTCCGGAGGCCAGAAGCAGCGTGTGGCCATCGCCCGCGCTCTTGCCATGGAGCCGGAGGTTCTGCTTTTCGACGAGCCAACCTCTGCCCTTGACCCGCAGATGGTAGGCGAGGTGCTGACAGTTATGGAAGAGCTGGCCCGGGAAGGCCTGACCATGCTGGTGGTGACCCATGAGATGGCTTTTGCCCGCGATGTGTCCAGCCATGTGATTTATATGTCTGATGGAGTCATTGAGGAAGAGGGATCGCCGGATCAGATTTTCGCCGCGCCCAGGAGTGAGAAGACGAAGGAGTTTCTCTCCAGGTTCCGGAAGACAAGCGTGTAAGATTAAGATTTTTATAAAATGGAATTCAACTGCTGTGAGCGCGCCTGGCGGGTTCTGTATCCTGTGTTCGGACGTCTCATGGACAGCTGTATGTCTCCGGACGGACCAAAAAGCGGTCCGCCTGATCCATACAGCTGTCCACGAGAAGCCGGACACTGGGATAACAGAAACCGCCAGGCGTATGTCACGGCAGTTTTTTCATTTTAGAAAAATCCGGCATATTTTCCGTCCTCCCGGGAAATACTACATGTCATAAGGTGAATCTCAGCGAAGCTGAGAGAGAAGACCCCCTGGGGGGTAAGGTGAATCTCAGCGAAGCTGAGAGAGAAGACCCCCTGGGGGGTAAGGTGAAGCCAGGAGAGAATCCCTGGGGGTAAGGAGGCAATCGGGATGAATCATACGAAGTATCGTATATGGCTGATTTCTATTGTGCTGGCGGCGGCTGTATTCGGGATGATCTGGTATTTTTCCGGGAAAGAGGAGGAGAAGACCATTACGGATGGAACCCTTGTTTATTATGAGGACCGTGGGATGATGACAGCGCAGGAGGCGCGGGAGGTTCAGGAGATTCAGGAAGTTCAGGAAGGGGCAACAGAAGACGGCTGGCTCGATGAGGAATTTTTATGAGCGGTACGCTGTATCTGAAGCTGGAAAAGAATATCCGGACCTATAACAGGACTCTGACATTGGGAGAGGCTGCCGAGATGCGGTGCTCGGATTCGGGTGTGATCAACAGACTGAAGACGGAAAAGCTTTACACCTTTGAACGGGTCAGGGCGGGAAAGCATACCTGCGCGGCCCGGGCGGTGCTCTCGGTGATGGATGTGGTGGAAAAGATTCAGGCGGTCTATCCCGGCCTGGAGATACAGAACCTGGGCGAAGAGGACTTTGTGGTGGAATATTCCACGAAACCGAAGGAAAGCGGCTTTCTTATTTTTGCAAAGGCGGCGCTGGTCTGCTTGATCTGCTTTTTCGGTTCTGCCTTTTCCATCATGGCTTTTAATAATGATGTGTCTACAGTCAGATTGTTTGAGGAGTTTTATATGCTGCTGACAGGCCGGGAGTCGGATGGCTTTACGATTCTGGAACTGACTTACTCCCTGGGCTTGTCCGCGGGCATTATCGCGTTTTTCAATCATATCGGAGGCAGGCGGCTGAGTAAGGAACCTACGCCGATTGAGGTGGAAATGCGCCTTTATGAGGATGACGTCAATACAACGCTGATTAAGACGGCGGACCGGAATGGCGCGCACAGACAGGAAAACCGGAAAGAGGGCTAAAGAAATGTGGTGGAAAGAACTTCTGATGGCAGTGGTGGGACTGTGCAGCGGCCTGGCTGTGGCAGGCGGCCTTTTTGCCCTGATTATCGCTCTGGGACTGGTGGCGGAGTTTGCGGATCAGACTCACACAGCACGGCAGATTCTCTTATATGAAGATGCGGTGGCGGCAGGCGGCATCATTGGAAATCTGATCAGTATCTATCGGTTTCCCCTGCCGTTTGGGGATGCGGGAGCTGGTATTTTCGGAATTTTTGCCGGTATTTTTGTGGGAGCCTGGGCCATGGCGCTGACGGAAATTATCAATATTATCCCGATTTTTTCCAGACGGGTGAATTTCCGCCGGGGTCTGGAGCTGGTGATTATAAGCATGGCTCTGGGCCGGACTGCCGGTTCTTTGATTTTTTATTATTTCCGTTTTTAAACAGGCGGATACAGAGAAAATCGGAAAAGACCTGAAACAGGCGGAGAGAGGAAAAGGCTGGAGCAGGCTGAAACAGGCAGGGACAGGAGGAGCAGACGAAAACGATGAATGAATTTATGGAACATGGAAAAGAAGATCAGGTACAGCTCAGTTCAGAAGGAGAACAGAAGTACAACGAATATGTAAAACAGGTGACGCCTACCCACAGTCTGGGAGCCCAGATGGCAAAAGCCTTTGTGACAGGGGGCCTGATTTGCTGCATTGGACAGGCGGTATTGAATTTTGCCGGATCTATGGGACTGGATAAGGATGCAGCCGGAGCCTGGTGCTCTGTGCTTCTGGTCCTTTTGAGTGTTGTCCTTACCGGCTTTAACATTTTTCCGGCTGTCGCAAAGTGGGGAGGCGCGGGAGCGCTGGTGCCTATCACAGGCTTTGCCAACAGCGTGGCGGCGCCTGCCATTGAGTATCAGAAGGAAGGACAGGTCTTTGGAATCGGCTGCAAGATTTTTACCATAGCCGGTCCGGTGATTCTGTACGGCATCTTCACCAGCTGGCTCCTGGGGCTGGCGTACTGGGTGCTGAAGCTGGCGGGAGTAATGTGAAAAAATATTTGCAATTTTCTCTATACTGCATTAAACTTATATCATGGTGACGTGGAGGAGAGCATCGACAGTTTGCCGATGCTCTTTTTTCGTAAGAGAAAACATCCGGCTGGCTTCAGGCGGACCGGAGGAGAGAGAGGGAACGCTTATGATGGAAACGATAGGAAATATCATTACTGCGGTCGATGACGCAGTCTGGGGCTGGTGGCTGATCCTTCTGCTTTTGGGCACCCATGTGTTTATGACGTTCAAGACAGGCTTTATTCAGTGGAAATCCATTACAAAGGGAATCAAGCTTTCTGTGACAAAGGATCCGGACGCTGAGGGAGAAGTGTCGAATTTCGGCGCTCTGACTACGGCTCTGGCAGCTACCATCGGCACAGGAAATATTGTAGGCGTAGGTACGGCGGTCGCGTTGGGCGGCCCGGGGGCGGTGCTCTGGTGCTGGCTTTCCGGCGTCTTCGGCATTGCCACAAAATACGCGGAGTCTCTGATTGCCGTAAAATACCGGGTGAAGAAAAAGGACGGACGTATGCAGGGCGGCGCCATGTACGCCCTTTCCCGAGGACTGAAATGGAAGAAATTTGGCGCGGTTCTTGGCATGCTGTTTGCCGTGTTCGCGGGAGTCGCTTCCTTCGGAATCGGCTGCGCTACCCAGGTAAACGCTATCGCTAATATTGTGGAAGAAAACGTGGGAATCCAGGGATGGATTGTGGGCTTGATCGTGGCTGCGCTGACCGGCGTGGTAATCTTCGGCGGCATCAAATCCATCGCAAATGTATGCGAGAAGCTGGTTCCCTTTATGGCTGTTTTCTATGTGGTGGGCTGTATCATTATTCTGGGAATCAACTATGATTTTATCATTCCGGCTATTAAGACCATTATAAGACTGGCCTTCCAGCCGGGCGCGGCAGCAGGCGGCCTGGTGGGAACCGGAATCATGACTGCCATGCGCTACGGAACCGCCAGAGGCCTGTTCTCCAATGAATCCGGTATGGGTTCTGCGCCCATTGCGGCTGCAGCTGCTCAGACCAGAAATCCGGTACGCCAGGCTCTGGTATCCTCCACAGGAACCTTCTGGGATACGGTAGTGGTCTGCCTGATGACAGGCCTTGTGCTGGTGACAACGATTATGAAAAATCCTGCCATCAACATGGGTGAGATTACCGATGGCGGCATTCTGACTACCCTTGCCTTCGGCCAGATTCCCTATTTCGGACCGGTTGTTCTGACTCTTGGAATTATCTGCTTCGCCTTTTCTACTGTCCTTGGCTGGGCTTATTACGGAGAGCGCGCGGTAGAGTATTTTGCCGGCAAGAAGGGACTGATTCCCTACCGGGCTCTCTATGTGATTGTAGCAGCCATCGCTCCTGTAGTGGCGCTGGATATGGTGTGGGATATCGCGGACATTCTGAATGCCCTGATGGCCATTCCGAACCTGATTGCAGTCCTCCTTCTGTCCAATGTGATTTCGAAGGAGACAAAGAAGTATATCAATGATCTGGATGCCTGGGACGAGGAACCGGTACCGGTGGTGGAGGATTAAAGAAGCCGCGGGAATACTGAAAAGAATATTGAAAAAATTATTGTGGATTGTCGGTTAATGCTGATTTTTGACTCTTGATGTTAAAAAGGAGACAGTTCTGTGAAATTCAGGTTTTCTAAAGCCTTGAACTTTCACTGGACTGTCTCCTTTTTAATATCATTTTTATATAATGTTGAAATTATTTTGTGTGTATAAAGCCTTTAATTCATCATCCAAACAGGAATCTGTAATTAAATTAGGCATTTCCGAAACCCGAGCAAGTCTTGTAAGCGCTTTCTGCTCGAATTTGCTGGAATCCACAACGCAGTAAACATTATCAGAAATCTGCATATATGCTTTTTTAATTTCTTTATCGGCACGTTTAAACAAGGTATATCCGTTGTTGCAGCTGACAAAACTTGTACCAATAAATGCAATGTTGGCGGTCTGCTTATGGATGAATTTAGCAGATTCTTCACTAAAAATAATCATGTCATTTTTGCTCAACAGCCCTCCAACAATAAGGAGCTCTACATTTTCTTTTCGAGCTAATTCCGTTAAAGTAAAAAGCCCTTTAAATGGCAGGCTGATCAGGATAGAAGATGTGCCGGATGAAGTTTTCTCTGAAAAAATGATAGGTGATGGAGCGGCAGTAAAGACGAAAGAATCTAAAGTATATGCACCAGTTGCAGGAGAGATAATAATGCTGTATGAGACGGGGCATGCCATAGGGATAAAAGCGGAAGATGGCTCCGAGTTTATGATTCATATGGGGGTAGATACGGTTAAACTTAATGGAAAACCGTTTAAATCCAAGGTGAAGATAGGGGACAAGGTATCTGAGAATACGCTGCTCTCAATTGTAAATTGGGATTATATCAGAAGGAAAGGATATGATGATTCGTTGATAATCATATGCCTAAATAAGAAAATACAAATTTTGCATTCTGAAGGAGAGGTGAAGAGAAACGACATTATTTTTGAAACGATAGACTGACAAATGGGGGAATGGGGTAATAAGGAATAGGGCATGCTGCTTTTTGGCCAGAAGCAGAAAGCATAAGTACAGTGAGCTCGATAATTTGTAAATATGTGTTTGTCCAATCCTGTATATTACATAAGCGACGATGACTGCGCAATCAATGAAAGGAGAAGGTATGAATTATCGGGAGATGTCTAAAGTTGTTTTAGAAAATGTTGGGGGACTTGATAATATTGTTTTTGTGGAACGGTGCGCGTCGAGATTAAGAATCGTTTATAAAAGCAGAAGTCTGGTAAACATAGATGCAATCAAAGCGGCGGATAAGGTGGCCGGTGTAGTTGCAAAAGGCGGAGAGGTACAGGTGATTATCGGGCCAAATGTCAATGAAGCATATAATGATTTTCTGGAGGTTTCCGGATACGATGAAAAGAGCCACGGAAAAGAAAATCTGCCTGCGGGTGGCGATGATGAGAAAAAAGACTTCTTGTATTATATGCATAAAGTAGGCGGTTTCAGTGCTTCTATTTTTATGCCGGTTGTTCCAGCTCTGATTGTTGGAGGACTGATTCTGGCTATCCGAAATTTGATGATAAATTACTTCGGGATGGGAGAGAATCCGACTGTAGATGTGCTGTTGAATATATTCAGAGCCGGATTTAACTGGCTGCCCATCTGGATTGGTTACGCGACAGCAAAGAGATTGAAACTGGAACCTGTACTGGGAGGTTTGCTGGGAGCGATTCTGATCCATCCGAATATCTGCAATGTTGCCGGCCTTTCTATTTTTGGTTTATCCATTCCTCAGGTGGATTATAACAACAGTATTCTTCCTGTGGTGATGGGATTGGGCTTGATGTACTATATCGACAAACTGTTAAAGAAGATACTGCCAGAATCCATTAGCTATACACTGAAGCCTCTGATTTCCATGTTGATTGTAGTTCCTGCAACGCTGGTTTTCTTAGGACCGATTGGGACATGGGTTAGCCGGTATGTAGGAATGATTATGACAGCTATGATGGACAGAGCGGGCTGGCTGGCCGTGACTGTATTCGCAGTATTGAATCCTTATATTGTTATGCTTGGTCTTGACAAAGCTACAGCCAATCTTCAGGCAGAATTGCATGCCGCAATGGGATATGATCCCATTAAGCTTCCGACGGCATTAATTGGAAATATGGCGGCAGGCGGAACAGCGCTTGCGATTGCAGCCGTACAGAAAGATAAAGATAAGAAGGGAATATCAGAAACTGTCAAACAGACAGAAAAATATAAAAAGACCGGCTAATGTTGCTGTTGTTAAGCTGCTGGAATATGAATATCCTGTGCTTTACAGATTTTCCTTTCAAAGTGATACTTTCTATAAGATTATAGGTATGGAAGTGCGGGCTATCACAGAAGAGCAATGCGAAGTTGTTTTTGAGGAATATAACGAAAAACTTGAAAATGGAATCAGTAAAACAAATTTCTCCTATGATGGAAGCAAAGTGAAAATAGGGAAACCAAACCTGCTGAGAAAGCTTATGTTTAAACGGACTGCTCAAAATATTAAAAAAAATAAAATTTCCAGCCAATACGGCCTCCCTGCAAAAGCAGCAGGAGCAGATACTGTGCCAAGTGAGTAAAATAGAAATAGCTGAAAAGATTAAAGAGAACCCCGTCATATTTCCCTCCCTCCGAGCATAAAATAATGATGCTTGGATAAAATAACAGCGTAAGAGCTGGGGAAAGGACGGAAAGGAACATTGAGCGCAGAGACAATCATAGGAAAACAGAGTATTCAGTTCCGGGAGCCGCCTCACATCGTGAGCGCGGCTTCTGTTGTGGGGAAAAAGGAGAGTGAAGGGCCGCTGGGAGCGCTTTTTGACCAGGTGGAGGAGGACCCGATGGTGGGACAGGCTTCCTGGGAGGAGGCGGAGAGCGCGCTGCAGAAGAAGGCGGCCAGGCTGGCCATGGAGAAGGCGGGGCCGGGAGTGCCGCCGGTCCGGTATCTTTTTTCGGGTGATCTGCTGGGGCAGCTGATTGCCACCTCTTTCGGAGTCATTGATTTGAAGCTTCCGCTGTTTGGCCTGTATGGGGCCTGCTCTACCATCGGGGAGGCGCTGATGCTGGGGGCAATGACGGTGCAGGGTGGGTATTCGGATGCGGTGCTGGCCCTGACCTCCAGCCATTTCGGCAGCGCGGAGAAGCAGTTTCGGTATCCGTTGGAGTACGGCGGACAGCGGCCGCTGTCCGCCACCTGGACGGTTACGGGAAGCGGAGCTTTTGTTCTGGCCCACAGCGGCGGGAAGGCCCGGATTACGGGAGCGACTCCGGGAAAGGTGGTGGATTACGGCCTGAAGGATTCCATGAATATGGGGGCCTGCATGGCTCCGGCGGCCTGCGATACCATCTGCACCCATCTGGAGGATTTCGGGCGCCAGCCCTCCGATTATGACTGTATCGTGACCGGAGATCTGGGAAGCGTGGGGCAGAAGATTCTGCTGGAGCTGGCCTCGGAGCGGGGATATGATCTGGAGGGCAGGCATCAGGACTGCGGCATGCTGATTTTTGACCCGGAGACCCAGGATACCCATGCGGGCGGAAGCGGCTGCGCCTGCTCCGCGGTGACGCTGGCGGCTTATCTGCTGCCGAAGATTGAGAAGGGCCAGTGGAAAAGGATTCTGTTTGTGCCTACAGGGGCGCTGCTTTCCACAGTCAGCTATAATGAAGGGCAGAGCGTTCCGGGAATCGCCCATGCGGTTGTTATTGAACACTGTTAGTGTGTTGTCAGCGCGCGGCGCGGAACGCCGGAGGCCGGCAGGTGCCGCGCCCGGGGAACAGTCTGGTTTCCGTGGGAAGCCGGCGGATTTCATACAGGAGGAAACAATATGGATTATCTGAAAGCATTTCTGGTGGGAGGCGCGGTCTGCGCGCTGGTGCAGATTCTGATGGAGAAGACGAAAATGATGCCGGGGCGCATTATGGTGCTGCTTGTCTGCAGCGGGGCAGTGCTGGGAGCGCTGGGGCTTTACGGGCCTTTTCAGGAATTTGCCGGAGCAGGGGCCTCAGTTCCGCTGCTGGGATTCGGAAATACTCTGTGGAAGGGAGTAAAGGAAGCTGTGGACACGGATGGCTTTCTGGGAATCTTTAAGGGAGGCTTCACAGCCAGCGCGGCGGGGATCTGCGCGGCCCTTGTGTTCGGCTATCTGGCAAGCCTTGTTTTTCAGCCTAAGATGAAGAAATAGAAAGCTTGCCTTTTCCTTTTCAAGCTGTTATACTTACCCTCAGCGGCATAATGGAAGACTTTAGCTGCTGAGGGCAGTTTTGTGTGAAACAGTGAATGCGGAAGGAGAGGTTTTAGTGAGTAAGGTAGCGATTGTAACAGACAGCAACAGCGGTATTACCCAGGAGCTGGCAGAGAAAATGGGAATTTCGGTTCTGCCGATGCCTTTTACGATCGATGGGAAAGAATATTTTGAAGGAATCAATCTGACTCAGGAAGAGTTTTATGAATATTTGAAACAGGATGCGGATATTGCCACATCCCAGCCGTCCCCGGAGTCTGTTCTGACACTCTGGAAGGATCTTCTGAAGGAATATGATGAAATTGTGCATATTCCCATGTCCAGCGGCCTGTCAGGATCCTGCCAGACGGCCATCGCTCTGGCGGATGATTTTGACGGACGGGTGCAGGTGGTGAACAATCACCGGATTTCCATTACCCAGCTCCGTTCTGTGGAAGAGGCCATCCGGCTGGCTGGAGAAGGGAAAAGCGCCCGGGAGATTCGGGAAGTTCTGGAGGCGACCCGGATGGATTCCAGTATCTATATTACCGTGGCCACGCTGAAATACTTGAAGAAGGGCGGACGTATCACTCCTGCGGTGGCGGCTATCGGCACCATGCTGCGGCTTAAGCCTGTGCTGACGATTCAGGGAGAGAGACTGGATTCTTTTTCCAAGGCAAGAACCATGCGCCAGGCGCGCCAGACCATGCTCGAGGCTATAAGAAAGGATATTGAGACCCGTTTCGGCGGCGTGGACGCCCATGAGGTATATCTGGATATCGCTCATACAAACAATTATGAAGAGGCCATGGACTTCAAAAAGGAAGTAGAGGAAGCCTTCCCGGGATATCATGTAGGTTATGTGGATCCGCTGTCCTTAAGCGTATCCTGTCATATTGGTGACGGCTCTCTTGCCATCGGAGCTACCAGAATTCTGAACAAATAAAGATACATGAGGGGAGCCGGCAGACAGCCCTGCTTAAGCAGGGCCGTCTGCTGGCTTCTGCTGTTATCTGAAAGCAGGAAAAAGGCTTGCAGCAGGCTTATAGAGGCTTTCCGGAGAGGAAGATTTTTTTTGACAAGGAAAGTGCCCTGTGATACACTAAACCTAACTATAGCATATTTTGACAAAGAAGGCTGAAAAGCAACAAAATATGGTGGTTTGACAGGACGGCTGAGGTGGAAATCATTGGATAAATATGAATTTCAGATAAAGACAGAGCAGCTGGAGAAGCTGCTGAAAAAGGGAGATTATGAGACTGCGGCAAAGATTGCGGATTCCATTGACTGGCGGAAGGTCCGGAATGTGGGACTGCTTCTAGAGGTGGCCGAGGCGTATGAGAAGACAGAGCGTTATGAGGACTGCTATGAGATTCTGAATATTGCCTATGACTGCGCTCCTATCGGACGGATGATTGTCTATAAGATGACGGAGACAGCGGTCAAGATGAAAGATTTTGATGACGCGGTGGAGCTGTACAAGGAGTTTGTGCGGCTGGCGCCCCATGATCTGGGACGGTATGTGCTGAAATATGAGATTTATAAAGGACGGGAAGCTCCCATCGAGGATCAGATCGCGATTCTGGAGGAGTACAAGAGTCGCGAGTACCAGGAGCAGTGGGCCTATGAGCTGGCGGAGCTGTATTACAGGGCAGGCATGCTTTCCAAATGTGTGGAGGAGTGCGACGATCTGATTCTCTGGTTCAGTGAGGGCGAATATGTGATCAAGGCCATGGAGCTGAAGATGAGGATTCAGCCGCTGACGGCTTCCCAGGAGGAGAAATACCGCCAGATGGTCAAGGTGCCCCAGGCAGATGAAATCAAGGTCCGCCCGGTGAATATGGATCAGTTTAATACTACGAATCTGCAGGCGGCTCTTGCGGAGGGACTGCAGGATCTGATTCAGAAAGAAAAGTCGGAAAAAGAGAAAGAGCAGGAGCAGGAAGGAACTTCCACGGAAGAAAGCCCTGAGGCACCAGAGACCAACACTGCTGCGGAGAGTCCGGCGCCTGTAAAGGCTGCTGCTGCCGGGGAGGCGGCAGAATCTGAGACTGCAGAGGCAGTTTCAGCCAGGAAAGAGACTGCCGGGGAGCCTGTGCCGGATACCGGCAGGACTCAGCCTCAGGGGGGACAGGAGACTGGCAGAAGCTCTTCAGAAGATTCCTCTGCATCCTGGCCGGAAGCCTCGCAGGACACGGGACAGATTCCCAGATTCCTGGGACAGAACGAGAGCGGCCAGCTGACCTTTGACATGGAAGAAAACGTGCTGGACCGGCAGATTACCGGCCAGCTCAGCATAGAAGATATCCTGAATGACTGGGAGAAAAAGAAGAAGCAGACAGAGGCCGCCATTGAGGAGGCTAAAAAGAGAGATGAGGAACGCCGGAAGGAACGGGAGCATCTCCGCGCCACCGGCCAGCTGCCTGATCTGAATGTGGAGGTCAAGACCACAGTCCCGGAGGAGATTCAGCGCCTGATTGAGGAAATCGAAGGACGGATTCCGGTGAAGGTTCATGTGGAGCTGGAGCCTCTGGATACAGGGAAGAAGGCGGAGCAGAAGACAGACAGCGCAGATAGGGCAGAAAGCGCGGACAGGGCAGACGGAGCGGATAAGACAGCCGCCATGTCTTCTGCGGCTAAGGAGCCGGGGGAGATTCTGGATATACTGGAGGAGACCCGGGGCCCGGGAGAAATTCTGGACATTCTGGAAGAAAAGTCTCTGGAAGAAGATCGTCTGGAAGAAACATCCCAGAAGAAAACGGCTTCGAAGGAGAGCGGAGCCCTGGAGGCTGGGGCCGGACAGGCCTCTGCTCCTGGAGAAACCCGGAAAAAGAACATGCAGGCGGAAGCCGCTTCGAAAGGGGCGGAGCCGGCGGAAAAGCAGACAGCAGGCCGGGAGGCACAGGCCCCCTCGCCGATGCTGGAGAATCTGGAGAAGACGCTGGAGGAGACCATTTCCACCCTTCCGCCCGGACAGCTCTCAGAGGAGCAGAAAAAGCTGTTTGCCTACTTCACCTCTGTGCGCGGCATGAACAGGCAGCTGGCAGAGCTTCTGGAGGAAGACAGAATGCGGAAGGACCGCCGGGAAGATTCTCTGGTGGGCAATATCGTGATTACAGGAAAACGCGGAAACGGAAAGTCTACGCTTGCAGCTGACATTGTAAAAGCTCTTCAGAAACAGAGACGGGTCAAAGGAGCGAAGATGGCAAAGCTTTCCGCGGACAGCTTGAATGGAAAGCATGTGTCGGATGTGATCGGGAAGCTGGGAGGCGGAGCCCTTCTGATAGAAAAGGCAGGAAATCTGAAGACAGAGACAGCTGTGCAGCTCTCTCATGCCATGACTCGAAAGACGGGCGGTCTTCTGGTGATTCTGGAAGATGAGAAGGAAGAGATTCAGAAGCTTTTCGTCCGCTGTGAGAGTCTGGGAGCCAAGTTTACCCGCACGATCGACATCCCGGTATTTACCAACAAAGAGCTTGTGGCCTTCGGAGAGTCCTATGCCCAGGAGAAGGGCTGTGTGCTGGATGAGATGGCAGTGCTGGCCCTGTACAACCGGATTGGAAACAGCCAGACCAGCGATCATTTGGTTAATGTGTCTGAGGTCAAGGAGATGGTGGATGAGGCCATTGAGAGACGGGGCAAAAAGGGCCTGTTCGGCAGGACGAAGAAGAGCCGTATGGATGAAACAGGCCGGCTGATTCTTCTGGAAAAGGATTTTGAAAAATAGAACAGTATAGAAAGGCAGGAAAAGGCTGCTCCCGCGGGAGCAGCCAAACTTATGATGAAACATACAAATGATCTGGGCCATGATCCGGTACTGCCGCTGGTGCTGAGGCTTGCGGTTCCCACGATGCTGGCGCAGCTGGTAAACGTTCTCTATTCCATTGTGGACCGTATCTACATAGGCGCCGGAGTCGGCGATCTGGCTCTGGCAGGCGTGGGTGTCTGCGGGCCCATTGTGACGCTTCTGTCTTCCTTTGGCTCTCTGGTGGGAATGGGAGGCTCTCCGATTATGGCCATGCGCATGGGTGAGGGAAACACCAGAGAGGCCAGAAAAATTTTAAACAATGGTTTTCTGATGCTTCTTGTGCTGTCTGTGATCCTCACAGCGGTGTTTCTGTTTTCCAGGGAGCATTTTCTTATGTGGTTCGGCGCAAGCGAGGCTACCTTCGGATACGCGGATACCTATATGACCATCTACACGGCGGGAACCTTCTTCGCTCTGATGGCCGGCGGCATGAACAGCTTTCTGATTGCCCAGGGATTTTCGGGACTGGGGATGGCGACAGTCATGCTGGGAGCTGTGCTGAATATTGTGCTGGATCCCGTTTTCATTTTTATATTCCATATGGGAGTGGCAGGGGCGGCCATCGCCACGGTGATCTCTCAGATCGCCTCCTGCGCGTTTGTGCTTTTGGCTCTTTGCAGCAAAAGGATGCCGGTCCGGCTGGGATGGGGAGGCTTTCAGTGGAAAGCGGTAAAGAGAATTGCGGCATTCGGTCTTTCGCCGTTCCTGATTATCGCCAGCGACAGTATTCTTCTGATTGTCCTGAACACGGTGCTGCAGCGGTACGGCGGACCGGGAGAGGGAGATACCCTTGTGACCTGCGCCACTATTGTACAGAGTTATCTTCTGCTCATCACCATGCCCATGGGAGGCATCACTCTGGGAAGCCAGCCTGTGATCAGCTTCAATTACGGGATGGGCGACGGGGACCGGATCAAAAAGGCTCTCCGGTGCATCGTGCTGCTGTGCGTGGGCTTCTGCGCGTTTATGATGCTCGTGACCTATACGGTGTCACCGCTGTATGTGCGGCTGTTTACAAAGGAGCCGGAGATTATGGCCCGGTCTGTGAGATACATAAAAATCTTTACGGCAATGATTATACCGCTTGCGGTACAGTATCCGCTGGTGGATGAGACCACGGCGCTGGGACAGGTGAAGCTGGCGCTGTTCTGCTCCGTATTCCGCAAATGCATCTATCTGGGAGCTCTTCTGCTTCTGCCGGCGCTCCTGTCGGCCCAGGCAGCGTTCTATGCGGAGCCGGCGGCTGATGTGGCAGCCGCCGCCATGACAAGTGTATTATTTTTGTATTTCTTTCCGAAAATTCTGGCGGCGCGCCAGAAGGCTGTCTCAGAACAGGTCTGAGACAGTTCCTCTTGCGCGCAGTCCAGGCTTTCCGGCATCGTTTTATTCATGCCCCTGTGTATGTCCGTGGCGGCCATGCCCTTCTCTATGATGGCCTGAAGAGGCATCGGTATTTGTGGGCTGGCCGGGCTCATAGTCAGATTCAGCTTCATAGCGGTGCCGGCCGCCATGCCCGTTCTCGGAATAGCAGTGAATATCCCCACGATTCTCTGTGCAGGACTGTACATTGGAGAGAACTCTGGTGCACTGGTCCTCATCGTCTCCCGTCACGGAGATCGTCATGATTCTATTCTCAGACAGAAGTCTGACGATATCCTCGTCTTCCAGAATCTGATTAAGCGCTTCCACATAATCCAGATATTTCAGATCCAGTGAATCTGCCAGCTTTTCGCACAGCAGTGGCTTGGCGCGGGTCAGGAGCGTATAGACTGTGTTTACGTTTTTCTTCAGAATCCGGCTGATCTGGGGAGCAGTATAGCCTTCGTAGTAGTGCAGGTAAATCACATCCTTATATTTTTCGGGAAGCGACAGAACCGCTTCCAGCACCTCCCGGTGTCCGGAGGGCAGCGGGGCGGGCTGTTCCAGCACCTGATCCAGAGACACTGTACGGTTTCGGAAGAAGCTTTTCAGCAGATCCCTGCAGGCGTTGATGGTAACCCGGATGAACCAGGCTTTTTCGTGTTCTTCATTTTCAAAGACAATAGAACTAAGGACATATTTCAGAAAAACGGTCTGAAATATGTCCTCCGTGGAAACTGTATCCGTGATGCTCTCCGGCATGATGGGTATATCCGTCTGTACCGCAGCTGTCATTGTGGTAATCGCAGACACCATCGCCGTCTTCATCCACATATCCGCAGACGCCGTCCTCATCCGCATATGTGCAGACCTTGTCCCCGTCCGCGTATCTGCACACAGCTCCGCAGCCGGAATGTCCGCACTCTGCGGTTACGGAAGCTTCCGGATGATGTGCCCTGAGACCGGGACCGGCCGCAAAGACGCCGACGCCTCCTATGGAAAGAACCGCCGCGGCTGTCAGGACACCTGCCAATATTTTCTTCATATTTTTCCCTCCATTCTGTGATAACCATTTCCGGTTTCACTTACAATACGATTGGAGAGAAGAAATCCATTCATAATATAGAAAAAAATTATGCGATCACTTCGATTTCCACCTGGGGCAGAAGCTCTTCCACATCTGCGTCTCCCGCCAGCAGGGTGCCTTCCTGGCGGACAGATCCGGCAGCGGCGGCCATGGCGTATCGGAGCATATCCTCGGAGCCCAGATGCTTCCGGAGGGCCCGGCACATGCCGGCCACCATGGAATCTCCGGCTCCAGTCAGCCCTTTGGCTTCCACAGGGAGCGCCTTCGCCCGGTAGGCGTGTTCACTGTCCAGAAGCAGAGCTCCGTCGGCGCCCATGGAAATGCAGAGATAGGGAATGCCGCTGTCCACCACCTGGCGGGCAATTTCCAGAGGGCCTTTTCCGGCCTTCAGCTCCTCCTTAAATGCCTGCTCAAATTCCAGACTGTTGGGCTTGATCAGAAAAGGCTTTTCCTGCAGTCCCAGACGAAAAGGTTCTCCTGCGGTATCCAGTACGGTTTTTACCTCTTTTTTGTGCGCCATGCGGATGAGCCGCTGATAGATATCGGCGGGCACTCCGGGCGGCACGCTTCCGCTCAGCACAAGAATGTGCGTATGCTCCAGGCGGGCGTCAATCTCATCGATCAGCTTGTCGATGGCTGCAGAGGAGACATGGGGGCCAGCCTCATTGATTTCAGTCATGACATGGGTGGACTGATCAAACAGCTTGATATTGGTGCGGATGGAGCCGTCCGCGTAGACAAAATGATTTTTAAGTCCCCGCCTGTTCAGGGTCTGCTCCAGAAGGTTGCCGTTGTTGCGGAAATTGAGTCCCATGCAGAGAGTGTCCTCTCCCAGATGATGGAGGACGGTGCTCACGTTCAGGCCTTTTCCGGACAGGTCGCTCCGGGAATTTTTGACCCGGTTATAGGCGCCCACCTCCAGCCTGTCCAGGTAGATGGTTTTGTCAATGCAGGGGTTTAAGGTCACTGATAAAATCATGAGAAAATCCTTTCATTTTAGTAGTTTTCCGAACAATTATTTTGAATATAGATACATTATAGGGGCAGTATTTTTAAATGTCAAACAAATACCCTTGTCAACTTAGGGTACATTTCTAATAGAAGCCTTGACAGTTTATACCGTTCGGTATACAATGAAAGCAGAATAAAACACAGCGGAAAATACGGCACAAGACAGAAAGAAGGATGCCTGTGGACAACAGAGAACGGATTCTTGAGACGGCACTGGAGCTTTTTTATGCCAGAGGCTATGACGCGGTGGGCGTTCAGGAGATTGCGGAGAAATCCGGAGTCACCAAGCCCACACTTTATTACTATTTCAAAAGTAAATACGGCCTTCTGGAAGAACTCCTGACAAGCCGGGGAGAACCGTTTCTGGAAGAACTCCATCGGGCCTGCGTCTACCGCGGAGATCTGAAGGAGACCCTGTGCGCGGCGGCCCGGGTAGTGGCGGATTTTGCCAGGAAAGAGCCGAAATTTTCTATTTTGTTTGTGGCTCAATATTACTCCGCAAGGGAAAGCGAGGTCTATCAGGCTGTACGGCCTCTGGTGTTCCGGCTGCAGAAGGAGATCGAGGGAGTTTTTAACGCGGCCGCGGATGACCTGGGAAATATGCATGGGAGACAGCTGCAGTTTTCCCTGGGTTTTATCGGCCTGGTGATTCTGTATCTGATCATGAAGCATGAAACAGAAGAAATAAAAGGGCTTGACATTTCCGAGCAGGAGATTGAGGCCCTGGTGCATCAGTTTATGCACGGCATTTATTCTTAAAAGTTCAGAGGGAATTTTCCGGCGGAAGGCCGGCTGTGTGAAAAGAAATCGGAGGAGGAAAGATTTATGTCAAAATGGTATGAAGAAGCCATTTTCTATCATATTTACCCGCTGGGGCTTTTGGGAGCGCCGAAGAACCGGCAGGGAGAAGAGGAGGTGCACAGGCTTAACAACCTGGATCCATGGATCGATCATATGAAGGAGTCCGGGTTTACCGCGGTTTATATCGGACCGCTTTTTGAATCCACCAGCCATGGATACGATACAAAGGATTATAAAAAGGTGGACAGCCGTCTGGGCAGCAATGAAGACTTCCGGCATTTTGTGGACCGGTGCCATGAAAGCGGAATACGGGTCGTGGTGGACGGCGTGTTCAATCACACGGGTCGTGAGTTTTTCGCCTTTCAGGACATTCAGAAAAACCGGGAGAATTCTCCGTACCGTTACTGGTACCAGGATGTGAATTTTCAGGGAAACAGCCCCTATAACGACGGGTTCTGGTACAGAGCCTGGCATAACTGCTATGAGCTGGCAAATCTGAATCTGCAGAATCCGGAGGTAAGGAGTTATCTGCTGGATGTGGTGCGGTTCTGGATTGATGAGTTTAACATTGACGGAATCCGTCTGGACTGCGCGGACTGTCTGCACTTTGACTTTATGAAGGAACTGCGCAGGGCCACAGCGGAAAAGAAAGAAGATTTCTGGCTGATGGGCGAGGTGATCCATGGAGACTATGCCCGCTGGGTGAATGATGAGATGCTTCATTCCGTCACAAATTATGAACTGTGGAAAGGGCTTTATTCCGGCCACAATGACCACAACTATTTTGAAATTGCCCATACCATCCGCCGCCAGTTTGACGCCAATGGAGGAATTTACAGAGGCTGCCGCCTTTACTCCTTTGTGGACAATCATGATGTGGACCGGATTGCCTGCAAGCTGAATGAAAAAGGATTTCTCCGGTCTGTCTACACGCTGCTGTACACGCTTCCCGGTATTCCTTCTGTATATTACGGAAGTGAATGGGGCGTGGAAGGACGGAAAGAGGGAGCCAGCGATGACGCTCTGCGTCCCTGCCTGGATCTGGCAGAGCTGGAGAAAAATCCGCCGGTTCCGGAGCTTCCGGAACTGATTCGGAAGCTGGGACAGATTCACGCCCGGGAGAAGGCGCTGGCGGACGGCGTCTACCGGGAGCTGCTGCTGACGAACCGCCAGTATGCCTTTGCCAGAATCCTGGACGGAGAAGCGGTGGTCGTGGCTGTGAACAACGACAGCGCGGAAGCTCATTTTGAGATTCCCTGCCCGGTTCCGGGGAACGAGGCCGAGGAGGGCCTGACAGGTGAGAAAAAAGCCGTGGAAAACGGAAAAATCATATGGGAGATGCCCGCTTACGGAAGCGCGGTATTTACAGTAAAACAGGGGTGAGAGTTATGGAAAAGAAGAAAACGAAAAGCGCGGGAGACGGAAAGAAAGCAGGGGGCAGGCGGGGAGCTCCTGCCTGCTTTGTGACCGATCTGGATCAATACCTCTTCGGCCAGGGAAATCATTATGATATTTTCCGGAAGCTGGGAGCTCATCAGACCGTCTGCAGAGGAAAGCAGGGAGTCTATTTCGCGGTCTGGGCGCCCCATGCGCTGGAGGTTCATGTGATCGGGGATTTTAATGGATGGGATGAGGAAAGCCATAAAATGAAGCGGCTGGAGCCTCTGGGAATCTGGGAGCTTTTTGTGCCGGGCGT
>CALWAV010000144.1 GCA_944375745.1 uncultured Merdimonas sp. | reverse complement strand
TGATCGCAAAGGTTCTTCTTTTTTCAATCTCTTTCACATAGTTCGCCATTTTTTCATTCATCCTCATCTCGTATACAAACTATTATCAGTATACACATTTTTCCGCCGTTTGCAAGGGCTGTCTTTTTTCTCTTTCCCGTATTTCGGACTGTTTCCGGTACTCTCCCGGCGTCATGCCGCAGAGGCGGCGGAAGATTTTTCCATAATAAGCGGCGCTGGAAAATCCCGTCTGAACCGCTGCTTCCATCACGGACACCTTTGGATTTTTCAAAAGCTTTTTGCTCATCTCCACCCGGTACTCCAGCAGATACTCAAAGGGCGTCTTCTGCATGCAGCTCCGAAAGCAGCGCAGACATTCCCTTCTGCCCACATGAGCGGAAGCCCCGATCTCATCCAGGGAAAGCTTTCTCTGATAATTCTGCCCGATAAAAGCCAGCATGGCCTGAAGCCGCTCCTGATGCACGGTATCCACGGCAGGCCTTTCATACTCCAGCACAGCGATTTCCTCCAGAAGCAGAAGCCAGATTTCCGAAAACAGGTTTCTGGTCTGGAATTCCGTATTTTCTTTTTCCTGCAGCCGGGCTGCTTCCCGGAGCCGGGCCAGAAGCTTCTGCTGCCGCTCTGACTCTCCACGCAGCTCCAGAATCTCCAGGTTCCGGTTTTTCAGCACCGGATCCAGATATTTCGTCTCAAAAATACTTTTGAAATGGCCGCCCAGAAAGGTCTTATGCAGCAGATGAGAGTCCACCAGGCATCTTTCTTCACAGTCCATGCTGCACATCACATTGGTATTGATAAAAAAACCTTCTCCCTTCCCAAACTGCCAGGTCTTCCCGGCCGTCTGAAGGCGCATGCGTCCCTCCCGGACATAGATAAATTCCACCTCTTCATGCCAGTGCCAGGGAATTTTTACCGTGCTCAGGTCTACCCGGTGAAGCACATAAGGATATTCCACCGTCAGTCCCTCGATGTCCTCCAGTCCGCTGCTGTTCAGCCTGATCTCCAAAGCCCTCTCCTTTCCCGTCTTTTCCATCGACTTTTCTTATAGATAAATCCTGTTTCTGTCGCTATAGTAATAGTATTTGTCCATATTTACATTTTATTTACGCATTTTATTTCTTATAATTATATCAGAAAGAACCGGAAAGTAAAGGCGGGAAGGGGGAAGGCTTATGTATTCCACATGGTTTCATCAAATACGGACTCTGGCCGGACGGGAGCCTGAGAGCCTGGACCTTCTGACGCCGGAGAGACTGCTCTCCCGCGATTCTGCAGAAAAGGAGGGATGCATATATGAGCCTGCTGCTGCTTACGGCAACACTTCTGAGCCTGCTGGGCTTAAGCGCCTTTGAAGAAAGAATAAAAACACACTGAATATCTGAATACGCAGAAAAATGGATAAAAAGACAGGAAGCTGAGGGGATTTCGCCAGTATGAATCCCTCAGCTTCCTGTCTTTTTATAACTTCAGAACGTCTTCAAATATCTTTAAAAATCTTTCTACTCCAGATTTTCTCCGTTGCTCTCAAGGACCTTCTGATACCAGTAGAAGGAATCCTTCCGGATACGCTTCAGAGTCCCGTTTCCCTGATCATCCTGATCCACGTAGATAAATCCGTAGCGCTTGCTCATCTCAGAAGTGGAAGCGCTGATGCAGTCAATACATCCCCAGTAGGTATAGCCGCAGACCGGAACACCATCCTCCAGGGCCAGGGCCATCTGCCGGATATGCTCCCGCACATAGGAAATGCGATAGTCGTCATGGACCTTTCCGTCCTCCAGCTTATCCAGAGTGCCCAGGCCGTTCTCTGCCACAAACAACGGAAGCTTATACCGGCTGTACATCTGGTTTAAAGCATAGCGCAGTCCCACCGGATCAATCTGCCAGCCCCAGGGCGTCTGCTCCAGATAGGGATTCTTTTCTCCCACCAGGAGATTGGCTGATACTTTCTCCTTCTTTGCTCCCTCTGCGCTGGTTACCAGAGACGCATAGTAGCTGAAGGATACGAAATCTACGGTATTTTCCTTGAGAATCCGGGCGTCCTCCGGCTCCTCTTGAATCTGAATTCCTTTTTTCTTCCACAGATTCCGGACTGCGTAAGAGTATTCTCCAAACACCTGAACATCTGTATAAAAGGCATCCAGCTCTGTTTCCTGCAGGCACTGCAGACAATCCTCAGGTCTGCAAGTGGCCGGATATTTCAGATTTTTGGTAGTCATGCAGCCAATCCGGAACTCCGGATATTTTTCGTGGGCCAGCTTTGTTACAAGGGCAGATGCCACAAGCTGGTGATGGAGGGCCTGATAACTGGCCTGCTCCGGATTCTCCGTATGCTCCTTCACGATTCCCGCTCCTGTCAGAGGAATATGGACCGTCGCGTCAATCTCATTGAAGGTAATCCAGTACCGGATATCCTCATGAAACTCCTTGAACAGAGTTTCCGCAAATTTTACGAAAAAGCCGATTACTCTCCGGTCTGTCCATCCATTGTAAGCCAGCGTCAGATGCAGGGGCATCTCAAAATGGGAAAGAGTCACGATGGGTTCGATTCCATACCGCTTCAGCTCATCCAGCATGGAGCGGTAAAAGGCAAGTCCCTCCCTATTCGGCTCTGCCTCATCTCCGTTCGGAAAGATTCTGGACCAGGAAATGGAAAACCGCAGAGCCTTAAAGCCCATCTCATGGAACAGTGCAATGTCTTCTTTATAATGATGGTAAAAATCTATGCCTCTCCGCTTGGGATACCGGCTGTCATCCGGGTCTTCTGCCGCTTCCAGAATCTGTTTCCAGCTTCTGTCAAAGCAGCCGCCCTTCTTTCGGTCCCCCAGCGGAAAAATGTCGGCGGTGGAGAGGCCCCGGCCTCCCTCTCTCGCTCCGCCTTCCACTTGATTGGCAGCGAACGCGCCGCCCCATAAAAAATCCTTGGGAAATGCTGTCATTATTTCTGATCCTCCAGCTTCACATCTTCAAACCGCACAAAATGAGTTACAACCATAGCCACGATTACGGAAATCACGATTCCCACCAGATACCAGCCAAACTTTTCACCCAGGAACAGGGCTGCTCCGGCGCCGGGAACCGGACCGATGCCGGTGCTGTAAATTCTGAGCGCTGCCATAAACGCGCTTCCTGCCGCGCCGCCCACAGCTGCTCCGATAAAGGGGCGTTTCAAAATACCGAGTACTCCGTACAGAGCCGGCTCTGTAGTTCCAATCAGGGCTGTAATACCGGAAGACAGGGACAGACCCTTGAACTCTTTGTTTTTGGAGTCAATGGCTACCATAAGAGCTGCGCCGCCCACAGCCGCGTTGGCTGCTGCGCAGAGGGCAAGAAGGGGATCATAGCCAAGCTCTGCCAGACTCTGGAGTTCCACCGGCACCACCGCATGATGAAGGCCTGTAAATACCAGGAAGGGATAGACTGCGCCAAATACTGCGCCTCCAAAGGCTCCTGTTACATTATACAGTCCAATTACTGCGTTTCCAATCACATCAGATAAAGCATTTACCACAGGTCCTACCACAACCAGCATAATCGGAGCTGTAATTACGATACAGATCAGTGGTGTAAACAGTCCGGAAAAGCTCTTGGGAATCACCTTATTGCAGCCCTTTTCAATCAGGGACAGAATGAAGACGCCCACGATAATCGGGAACACCGTGGAGGAATAGCTTACTACCGGCACCGTCAGTCCGAAAATGCTTCCCGCCTCTGTCATAGCCGTATAGGTCGGATGGAGCAGAATACAGGCCAGCACTGCAGCCAGCGTAGGCTTGCAGCCAAACACCTTTGCGGAAGAAAAGGCCAGAAGTACAGGCAGAAAATAAAAGACTGCGTCTGAGAACATCATCAGCATGGTATAGGTATTTCCCTCCGGATTTACCACACCGCCGAAATTCAGGGCAAGCAGGATTCCTTTCAAAAGACCGCTGGCTGCCAGAGCCGGGAATACAGGGATGAAGATACCCGCGATGCCGTTTAAAATCTTATTGACCAGAGTCTCTTTTTTCTCCGTGCCTTCCGGCTCCTTTTCCTGAAAAGCGCCAAGCTTTGAGGTAAAGACCGGGAACAGGTCTTCCACTTCTTTTCCGATGATAACCTGTACCTGTCCGCTGTTTACCACGCAGCCCTTTACTCCCTCTATCTGTTTCATGCTTTCTGTATCGCATTTTCCCAGGTCCGCCACATCCAGCCGCAGACGCGTAAAGCAGTGGGATGCTTTTCTGATATTTTCCGGTCCGCCGGCCAGTTTCAAAATCTGATCTGACATCACTTCATACTGATTCTTTTTCATGAGTCCTCTCCTTTTTCTCTTTGTGTCTTTTTGTTTTCTATCGTTTCTGTGTCAGGCTTCATCCAACTCTGATCCCATTCGTCCGGATACTGCTTCCAGGTATTCGGCTCCGGCGGCTGAGGCACCGGGCAGCGCACCTGATCCTTTTGATAGGCATAGCGCCCGAACCCTTTACGGTCCTGCTCCGGCGTCAATGGAGGCCGGGTATTTGTGGGAATCATGCTGTCTATCCAGCCCGCATGATATTCATTTTTCGTGGTTCTCTGCCAGACTCCCCAGAGGATTTTCCATTTACCGTCCTCTTTCACATGGACACCCGGCACCATTCCAATGGACAGGATGGCCAGGGGCTTTTCCCGGTGAATAGACAGCCCCTCCAGTCCCAGGGACCACCAGACGCCTCTTGCCTTTGTGTTTGTCTCATCTATCTCTATGACCGGTGTGGTAAGGGGATGAATCAGCATGTTTCCTTCCAAGGAATCCACCACCGGTTTTCTCCTGGCCTCCAGCATGCTTTCCGCGTCCACGCCCGGATATTTCAGCGCATTCAGCTCCCGTCTCTGCTCTCCGATATGCTGATCATCGTGAAAAATGGCCGCGTTTCCCCGCAGGTTCTGTATCTCCCACACGGACAGGAGTCTTTCTGTACGCCTTTCCAATTCTGTAAGCTCTCCCTCATTCAGGAAGTCCAGATCTTCCATGCTCCAGCGCATATCCACCCTCCTTTTCTTCAGCGTTTATCCCGGTTCAGCTCCCAGTACCGGTCCGCCGCTGTATAGGTTTTATAAGGCCGGGGCATACAGGGAATCCCGTCCCGGATGCTTAAAGGCGAATAGGGATTGTGGTAGGTAGGCGGCAGAGATTTGGGATGCATCGGCGTATTGGGCCGGTTTATCATGCTTAAGTCATCTACCCAGCCTTTCTCATAGGCACATTTGATCAGCCGGAAATAGTGCAGATGCCAGACCTTCCATTTTTCTTCCCTGTAAATAAAGTCCACAGCAATCTCTCCCCAGAGCCAGACCGCATGGGCTCCTTCACTGTCTGTATAGGATCCTGCTCCCGGACACCACCAGACGCATTTTGCCGTCCTGCCATCCTCCGCCACCTCGATCATCGGCGTCGTCAGCTGCATATCGGCCATCTCTCCCGGCTTGGGCGGAGTCCCGAGCAGCTCCTCCAGAACCGCTTTCACTGCCTCCGGTCCTTCAAACCGGCCTTCGTCCGCGTATTCCAGAGATACATCCTCAAGCTCCAGAGCAAAATGCTCCAGCACTTTTTCCTTCTGATGAAAGTTGAACGCCGCCGTCAGCCGCCCCATCTCGTTCTGAATCTCATGATAAGCCTCCAGCCGGTTCAGCTTTCCAAGCAGCTTTTTCTGCCTTTCCTGCCTTTCCTTTCTCTCCTGTTCTGTCATAGCTCTCCTTTCAGCGCCATGGCTTTCGCATAAGCCTGCGCAAGCAGTCCACCCGCTGCTGCTCCTCCATAGAAATAGTAGTGCCCCGGCAGCAGCAGATCAAATTCCAGTTCCTGAAGCCGTTTCAGCGAAGCCCTGAAATCTGTCAGGCTGAAATCCCGGCTTCCCATGTATCCCAGCTCCACATCATCCTGGTCCTTTGGTGGAAAAGGCGTTACAAAAAACATATCCCCGGTGCAGAGAGCCTTCAGCCCATCCACCTCTATCAGAAACGACAAAGCGCCTCTGCAGTGCCCCGGCGTCTCCAGCACTCTCAGCCGGACATCTCCCGGAAAGAAGAAACTGTCTCCCTCACAGATTCTCTGATCCACTCTGCCGCAGATCCAGGAAGCGCCGAAGAGCTCTTCCATCTCAGGATTTCCCTGCTCGACCTTTTCAGCATCAGCCGGACTGGCCAGTACCTTTGCTCCCAGCTGGTTTACCCGCCATACATTGCCCGCATGGTCAAAATGGGAATGGGTCAGGAAGACATGGGTGATATCCTGCAGCTTCAGATTCCAGCGGTTCATGCACGCCTGCATCCTCTCCCACTGCTCTTCCTGGAAGCCGCAGTCTATCAGAATAATTCCCTTTTTATGTTGAATGGCATAAATATTGGAATTTGTTTCGTATTGCACGCCGCTTATCTGAAACAAATGCTCTGAAAGTTTCATCCGTCTCACCTCTTTCTCCTGTTTTCTGGTCTAATCTTATCTGATTTAATTTCCTTTTTCGATTACGTATTCTGATAATATATCTCTAAAAAAGTTACCTATTTCACTCATTTTGATTCCTTCTATTCTTCTGTTCCGTCTTTTCAAGAATGCCGTTTCATGATATACTGGAAAAAATGTTCCAGCAAAGAGTGATGTCATGAAGCTTACGGAAGAGTTTTATCAGATTCCGGTGGCGCCTGAGCGCCATCTGAAAATGACCTACGCGCAGTTGAACGCCTGCGGCATGGATTTCGATTTTACCTCTGTCCTGCAGAACGGAAAGGATTTTCATAAAATTACACAGGATATCTGCGTCTCCTATCAGAAGTTTCACGAGGGGCACCTAACGAACCTGTTCTTCTCCCGGAAGACACCCGTCCTTCTCGATCTGGGGGACGCGGAGCTCATAAGCTATTATTCCGACTACATTGAGCTGCGCTATATCATTTCCGGACATTTGGAAGTGGAAATCGAAGGGGAGACCGCCTGTTTCACAGAAAACGAGGTCTGCTTCATCAATTCCATGGCCTACCACCGGGAATCCATAAAGAATTCCGAATGCCTTCTGGTCAATATCTCCATCGACCGGGAGGTTTTCAACGAGGCCTTTCTTGGAAATGTAAGCATGACGCCCCTGCAGCAGTTCCTGCGGAAAAATATTATGAAGTACAGTGATTTACAGCATTATCTGAAATTTACGCCCACAGAAAAAGAGCGGCTGACGCAGATTCAGGATTACCTGTTTCACATCGTCTCTGAGATCCGCGGCAGGCAGCCCGGTTATATGGATATCAGCAAAGGCTATCTCATCCGGCTGATGGACGAGCTGTCCTCCGGCTATCAGTACAACTTTTCCCGGCAGGAAAGCGCCCTGTACGCCGAGAAACTTTTTGAATCCGTCACGGAATTTATGAAGAATCATCTGGCTGCCGTTCAGATGTCCGCGCTCACAAAGGCTTTTCACTTTCAGCCAAACTATTTTAACAATCTGATCAAAAAACAGACCGGGATGACCTATTCCGAGTACCTGGTCTATCTCCGGATAGAACAGGCCAGGCTCCTGCTGGAATCCTCCAATCTGAATATTGAGGAAATCATGTGGATGGTCGGTTATCACAATAAGGGATTTTTTTACAGGAAATTCACGGAAAGCACGGGCTTAAGCCCTGCAAAATACCGGGCAAAGGCAGCCGGACAGAGGGAAAAGGAGCGCGCTGTCCCTTCCGCTCCCAAAATTGATATGAAATGAAATGGAGACTTATAAATGGAAAACGAACTTCAAAAATCTTTTCTGGAAACCACAAATCTTCCGGATATCCAGACCTATTTTGTCAATCAGGTCTTTGAATTTCAGGAACTTATGATGCGTTATAACTGCGCTATCCGGGAGGTGCGGACCAAGCTGGAGGTCTTAAACGATGAGCTGAGCATCCATCACAAGCGAAACCCCATTGAGTTTATCACTTCCCGCATCAAAAAGCCTGTCAGCATCGTGGAAAAACTGCAGCGCTACGGAGAACCTGTCAGCGTAGAAGCAATCGAGCAGTCTCTGAATGATGTGGCAGGCGTGAGGGTAATCTGCTCCTTTATCGATGATATTTACGCCGTAGCCGACATGCTTCTCAGGCAGGACGATGTCACCCTTGTCAAGAAAAAGGACTATATCCAGAATCCTAAAGGCAACGGATACCGAAGCCTCCACCTTATTGTTGAGATTCCCGTCTTCTTCTCCAATCAGAAGAAGGCCATGCGGGTGGAAGTGCAAATTCGGACCATCGCCATGGATTTCTGGGCCAGTGTCGATCACCAGCTCAAATACAAAAAAGATGTGGAAAATCCGGAAGAGGTATCAAAGGAATTAAAAGACTGCGCGGACATCATCGCCCAGATGGATACCCGGATGCTGGCCGTCAAAGACAAGATCTATTCCGGAAGCAAACATACAGAGACGGCAGAAGAAAAGCTGCGGAAGCTGAATATCTCTCTTGGCGGAAACAGCGATTACAACTGAAGATGCGGCTGTTCATACATAATCTGTTCGAAAAGGCAGCGCCGCAGAGAGGGAAATCCCCATCTGCAGCGCTGCCTTTTGATATTTCTCTATTCTTCTGCTTTTAAAACAGCTTCCTGTTCTTTTACCGGTCCGGTTTTCAGAATCTCCACATGCTCCGGCGCAGATACCAGAACGGCTGTCGTCAGGTCATAGCCTGCTTCCTTGATGGCATCCATGTCAAATTCCAGCAGCCTGTCGCCTTTCTTTACATGGGTGCCGGCCTCCTTCAGCGCATGGAAATGCTTTCCGCCAAGCTCTACCGTATTGATGCCCACATGAATCAATACTTCCACGCCTGTATCACTCTCCAGGCCAATGGCATGCTTTGTGTCAAAAAACATGGAAATGGTTCCGTCAAAGGGTGCTGTAACTTCGCCTTTTACAGGGACAATTCCGATTCCCTGGCCCAGAGCCCCGGACGCAAAGGTAGGATCCGCAATCTCCGTATAAGGAACTGCCGTGCCTTCCACAGGCGCATAAACAACGCCTTCTTTCTTTGCTGTTTCCAGCTGCTCTGTTTCTGCTGTTTCTGTCTGCTCTGCTTTTTCCGTCTCTGTATTCTTTTCTGCCGTATCCTCCGGGTCCTTATAGCCGAATATCCAGGTCAGCACAAAGGCTACGCCCGCGGAAATCAGGAACATGATAATATAGTTGAGCGGATCATTCAGGCAGAGCAGCAGTCCGAAGATACCGGTGACACCCGTTCCTGTGGCTCCAAGGCCTACAATGGAAGCATACAGAGCTCCGCATGCGCCGCCTGCCGCGCCGCAGATAAAGGGTTTGAAGTAACGCAGGTTTACACCGAAAATAGCAGGCTCTGTGATGCCCATGAAACAGGACATGGCAGAGGGAACCGCCATTGCCTTTGTCTTCTGGTTCTTTGTCTTTAAAGCCACCGCCAGAGTCGCCGCGCCCTGTCCGATATTTGCCGCGGATGCCAGCGGCAGCCAGTAGGTCTTTCCGTAAAGGCCCAGCTGTCCCACATCAATTACCGTATACATATGATGCACGCCTGCCACAACTGTCAGGGAATACAGGCCGCCCATGATGAAGCTTCCGATTCCGAAGGGCAGTGTGATCAGCTGCTGAACGCCGTTGATGATCGCATTTTCTATCGTTACAAAGATGGGTCCGATGATAGAAAAGGTCAGATAACCTGTCACAAAAACGCTGACCAGCGGTGTTACAAAAAGGTCGAACATGGCCGGCACAATCTTGTGAAGCCTCTTCTCAATCCAGCACATTACAAATACTGCAATGATAACCGGGATAACGTGTCCCTGATAGCCCACCAGGTCTACATCGTAAAGACCGAACCATACGGAAAGAGTCTGATGCACGCCCTCTGTAGCCACCGTCCAGGCGTTCTGCAGATTGGGGTGAATCATCATCATACCGATGACCGCGCCCAGGAACGGATTTCCGCCAAATACCTTTGCCGCGCTGAAGGCAATCAGAATCGGCAGGAAGGTGTAAGCCGTATTGGCAAACAGGTTTGCCAGGGTAAAGAGCGATCCTGAGGTATCGATATTCAGGAAACCGTTATTTACCATAAAGGTCAGGGCTTCCATAATTCCCATCAGGAAACCGCTGGCTACGATGGCCGGGATAATCGGCACAAAGATATCGCCCAGGGTCTTGATGGCCCGCTTGAACAGCGGCTGCTTCTGGGCCGCGGCCTCCTTGGCCTCTTCCTTGCTCATGCCGCTCATGCCGGAGATGGCTAGGAACTCATCGTACACCTTGTTTACGGTTCCGGTCCCAAGAATAATCTGAAGCTGGCCGGAAGCGCTGAACACACCCTTGACGCCGTCGATGTCCTCCACAGCCTTGGCGTCACATTTCGCGTCGTCCGCAAGTACCAGGCGGAGACGGGTTGCGCAGTGAGCCACGGAAACAAGATTTTCCCGTCTGCCTACTTTTTCGTAGATCTCTTCTGCTGTCTTTCTGTAATCCATTACATTACTCCCCTTTTCTTTTATTTTTGAACTGCCAAGCCTCTTTCCCGTCCTTCTGATGCCTGCCTGCTTCGCAGCTGCGTTCCTTTTTTCTATTCGGCCTCTGCCGTTTTTTCTGCCCTCTTATTTTTCTTCCTGATGAAGGCGGAGGCGTCCTCTGCTTTCCGGCGCCTGAAGCTCTGCGCTGACGCTTTCTGTCTCCGGATAAAATCTGGTGGAAAATACGTCCGTTCCTCCGTTTAAGAATACTTCCACGCAGGATGCATCCACAATGACCCGCAGATCCATAAGCTTTTCCACTCTCCGGCCCCGTCTGGTGCGCCCTGCGCCCAGTTTCTCATCCTGAAACTCCATCCAGAAAATTTCTTCCTCTTTCTTCCAGGAAAGCTGCAGCCCTCCGGCCAGAGTAAGCCGGACGCTTTCGCCAATCTCCGAAAGCTCCAGTTCAAAACAGTCTCCCGGTGCTCCTGAATACGTATTCTCAAATGGCATGAAAACATTCCACCAGGCGTCCAGCTCCCGCACCGGATTCTGGCAGAGCATTCCATCCCGCACAGAAAGCTCTCTCGGAAGGGTCAGCGTATGCTGCCAGCCATCCTCCACTGTTCGGTTTGTATAATATTCATCCACATCCGGCATTCCCATCCAGCCAATCTGGATTCTCCTGCCGTCCTCTGCCTCAAAGCTCTGGGGCGCGTAGAAATCAAAGCCCGCATCCAGCTCCCGGAACTCCCCGTTTACCTTCCCGGTCCGGAAGTCCCCATCCAAAAATGTCGTTACACTCTGGTATACGTTGTTATACTTCAGTCCATCGGCTTCCACTCCCTGGGGAGAGATGCTGAGCACGGCCCGGCCATCCACCTCATAGAGATCCGGGCACTCCCACATAAAACCGAAGGGCTTTTCCGACTCCAGGCGGTTCCGGCAGATCCAGTTCAGCCCATCCTCTGACTCAAAGACAAGTACCACGCCTTTGTCTTCCTGGGTTCTGGCTCCCTGTACCATATAATACCGGCCATCCTGTTTCCACACCTTCGGGTCCCGCACATGGCAGGTCAGATCTTCCGGATAATCCTTATTTGTCATCAGAAGCTTCTTGTCTCCGAAATGAATTCCATCCTCACTTGCCACGCAGACTGTATTAGACTCTCTTCCTGTACGGATGTAATCGTAATCCCCTGTCTGCTTTACATTTCCCGTATAATACAGGGTCATGCGGCCATTCTCCACAAGGGCGGAGCCGGAGTACACGCCATGGCAGTCAAAAGGCTGATCCGGTGTAAGCGCCGTTCCCTCAAAGTTCCAGTGAAGCAGGTCGCGGCTGGTGCAGTGGGCCCAGAATTTCAGCCCGCCTTTCACATCAAAAGGCGAATACTGGTAAAATACGTGATACACACCCTGATATTGGCACAATCCATTGGGATCATTCAGCCAGCCCACAAACGGAGCCACGTGAAGCTTCGGCCTCCAGCGCTTTCCTGCTGTCTCCCGGCTCTTTTCCAGTTCCCGGGCCGCCAGTTTCTCCCATGTGCGATGAAGTACGTTCATATGGTTTCTTTCCTTTCTTACTTTCTTATCTCTTTTATACTTTTCTATCCTTAAGAATTTTATCCCTGCTTTTCTCTGATATCCCGATACTGTACTCCGGCTGAGCTTCCACGGACAATCAGCCGGGCCTGCATGGGCTCATCCATGATTTCCCTTTCCTCCGGATGCTCGATTTTCCGGATCAGGCACTGGACCGCCTTTGCAGCCATCTCCTGATTGGGCTGTGACACGCTGGAAAGCCCGGGATACAGAAAATCACAGGTATACGTATTATCAAAACCAACGAGGCTGGCCCGCTCCGGCATCTCGATGCCAAGCTCCTGCAGAATGCCATGAATCTGTATGGCGCGTCTGTCGTTGTAAGCAAAGATTCCGGTTCTTCCCATATGTTCCGCAAAATGCTGTTTCAAAATCCGCCGAAGCTTTTCCGAATCCTTTGTCTCAATTCTCGTCAGGCGGCTTTCGCAGTCAGGCTCCGCCTCTTTCAGAGCTTCCAGAAATCCCTCGTATTTTCCATCCCTTGGAGTCCCCGCAAAAAGATATGCTTCACACCCAAGCTGCTGAAGATGGCATGCCACCTGGCCGCCCGCTTCTATATGATCCACATACACACAGTCCATGCCGCTGGTCTTCCGGGTGATGGCCACCGCCGGCATATCCAGCTTTTCCATCTCCCGCTGAAATCTTTCAGACTTCTCTTCCACCGGCACCAGAATCAGACCGTCCACCCGGTAGCGCCGCATGACTTCCAGGCATTCCCTTTCCCGGTTCCAGTCATAATCTGAATTAAACAGGATCACACTGTAGCCACTCTTTTTTGCTTCCTGCTCCAGATATTTTTCCAGATCTGCGAAAAAGGAGTTGGAGATATCCGTAAAAACAAGGCCAATCAGCATGGTCCTGCTTCCTGCCAGACTTCTGGCAATGACATTCGGCTGAAAATTGTGCTCCCGCGCACAGGCCAGAACCCGCTCCCGAATCTCCGGGTTCACCGCCTGATTTCCGTTCAGCACTCTGGAAACGGTGGGCTGGGATACTCCCGTCAGCCTCGCTATTTCAGTCATGGTAATCACAGCCCTGTCCCCCTTCCCTTCTATCGTCATTTTTATCAGCTGCTGCTCTGTTTTTCTTACTCTATTCTTGTGAAAATATGGTGTGAATACGTATTCACAATTCGGTATTATAGTAGCATTGCCCTATTTATCTGTCAATCCACATATCAACCAAAGATCACCGAAAAATTTTGTGCAACCCGCCGAATAAGGGCAAAGCTTTTCTGCCGCCAGACGCGCCATAATAAAATACCGCGGGCATCCCTGCCCACGGCTTCTTCTTCTGTACAAATGACAGACATTGCATGATATTCTGCGGCTATGCCAGCCTCTTCAGCTTTTCACTGTGTTCCTGAACTACTTTTTTTAAACTGTCTATATCCTCCTGCATAGTCTCAATCTGTTCTGAGCCATACCTGTATCTTTCGTAAGTGGAAGTGTAGCAGGCCTCGATATTCTGCAGCCTGGGCAGCATATCGTTCTCCATAAGAATTTCCACTCTCTGGACCTTTCCCTGCAGGGACTCCACCCGAATCTCCATAGAACCAAAACGGATTTCCATGGAATTGAAGCGTGTTTCCAACTGATCGAAACGGGCTTCCAGCTCGTCGAACCGCTGTTCCAGACGGTCGAAACGGACTTCCAGTGCGGTTACACGTTCTTCCAGTGCTTTCATCCGCTCTTCCAGACGCGTCACCTGCTCTTCCAATGCTGTCATCCGCTCTTCCAGACGTGTCACCCGTTCTTCCAGTGCCGTCATCCGCTCTTCCAGCGCCGCAACGCGCTCTTCCAGGCGGATCACCCGTTCCTCTATTCTCGTCAGTTTCTCATCCAACGGCTTTATCTGTTCGCTGAAAATCTGCGATATTGCAAGCAAATCTTCCTTCGTAAGCGCCATAGGGATCCTCCTCTTCCGAGGCCGCCCATTCATCCTCAGATATGCAACGTCTTATCGTAGCTCTATCCTACTATAAACCGACAAAATTTGCAAACTGTTTTGGTTACTTCTGGAAAAGCCTTCTGGGAAAAAGGCTTTCTAATCACAGCTCCGAAAGAAAGGCCTCTGCCATCTCTCCCAATCCCTGACTGCCCATTGCGTCTTCCAGGCCTGACTTAATTTCTTCCCGGCTGAAATCATGCGCTTCCAGGAAATCATTGCTCTTTTCATTCAAATGGGAGTAAAAGAGCAGAGCCAGCTCCAGTTCCTGACCGCCGCCATCTTCCAGAAGCTCTGAAAGACGGTTCTCTGCCTCATTGATTTCGCCTCTGTCAATCAGATTTAAAAGCTCTTCCAGTGCACAGCGCCTCTGAGAATCCTTCAGCATTTCCACAGACGGCATGTCCATATCCGTATGAAAAATCACCTTCAGGATGGCCCGTACCAGTTCCTTGATCAGCCGCATGATATAATCCTGTTCTACCATACTCTTATCCCTGCAGTCCCAGCGCTTCCATTTCCTGTTCCACAGAGGCCTCGCAGGAACGCATGGCCAGAATCGTCTGTTCAAACAGCTTGTCCAGCTCCCAGCCAAGACGTTCCGCTCCGGTGCGGATCACATCTCTGGAACAGCCCGCCGCAAAACGCTTATCCTTAAATTTCTTCTTCAGGCTGGATACTTCCATATCCATGACGCTTTTGGAGGGACGCATTTTAGCGGCAGCTCCGATAAGCCCCGTCAATTCATCCGCCGCGAAAAGCACCTTTTCCATTTCATGGACAGGTTCCACATCAGAACAGAGCCCATACCCGTGGCTGCATACCGCGTGAATCAGCTCTTCCTCCGCTCCGCCTTCCTTCAGAAGCTCCGGCGCTTTTACACAGTGCTGCTCCGGATACTCTTCAAAATCAATGTCGTGCAGAAGTCCGGCGATTCCCCAGAAATCCTCGTCCTCTCCGTATCCCAGCTCTCTGGCGTACCAGCGCATGACGCCTTCTACCGTCAGTCCGTGCTGAATATGAAAGGGCTCCTTGTTGTGCTTCTGAAGAAATAAGAGAGCTTCTTCTCTTGTCAGTTCTGTTTTCATAATTATTCTCCTTTTTTCTTCTGCTGTTCTGCTTTTATCTCTAGACCCGGAAGCACCCGCCTCCGATAAACTCTCTGAGAAGGGAGTTTGCGGGAATCACTGTGCTGTCCACACCCAGGAAATAATCCAGGAATTTCAGAAGTCTTTTCGCTTCCAGATACTCCGGCGCTTCCCGGTCAATGCCGAACAAAAGCGGCTCCGCATACTGCTTCAGCACGGAAAGCTCATAAATCAGTGCGGAATTAAACATCACATCTGCGTCTTCCTGATAGGGGAAAATATTCTCTTCCTCGCCCCTGCGCACAGACGGCCACATGGAGATGGTTCTGGCCGCGCTGGCTCCTCTTGTCCGGGCATCCCGGACCATGCGGCGGATCAGACGGCCGTCTGTGGTCGGAATCCGGTTATGCTCATCTACATTCAGCTGGGTCAGCGCGCTTATGTAGATCTTAAACTTGCTCTCCTTGGGCAGGCTGTGGGAAAGGGCATCATTCAGGCAGTGGATCCCCTCGATGACAAGAATATCCTCCCTTCCCAGAGTCAGATAATCGCCATTGTATTCCTTCTTGCCTGTCTTGAAGTTGAAGTTTGGCAGCTCTACGGTCTTTCCAGCCAGCAGGTCACACATCTGCCGGTTGAAAAGCTCGATATCGATAGCTCCCAGGCACTCGAAATTGTAATCCCCATTTTCATCCCGCGGCGTCATTTCCCGCTCCACGAAATAATTATCTACGGCGATGGGATGGGGCTTTAGGCCGGCCGCTGAAAGCTGAATGGAAAGCCTGTGGGAAAATGTGGTCTTTCCCGATGAGGAGGGGCCCGCAATCATAATGAACTTCTTTCCCGGGTCTTCCGCGATTCTGCCTGCAATCTCCGCAATCCGGCGCTCCTGGAGAGCTTCCTGGGTCATGATAAGCTGCTGCATACCGCCTCTGGAAATACAATCATTCAGATCACCCACTGTGGAAATTCCCAGCATATCGCCCCACCTGGTGGCTTCCTTTAATACATGGAACACCTTGTGCTGAGGCTTAAAGGGAGGAACCGCCTCCGGCTCCGCCATAGTAGGAAACTGGAGCACAAAGCCTTCATCATACAAAAAAAGGTCAAAATATTTCAGATATCCCGTATCCGGCACCATATATCCATAATAATAATCCTCGAAATCTCCGATGCTGTAGAGATTTACCCGGGAAGCCCGGCGGTACCGGAACAGTTTCTCTTTGTCATACATCTGATGCTCATGAAAAATGCGCAGAGCCTTATCTGTATTGACGTTTGTCTTCTTAATCGGAAGCTTCTTTGCCACGTACTCCTGCATCTTAGCCTTCACAGCCCCAAGAAACTTCTCATCCACTACGACATTTCCCTCTATGGTGCAGTAGTAGCCGCTGCTGATGGAGTGCTGGACCTGCGCACGGGTGACAGCTTCATGCCCAGCCACTTTATAGACAGCCTTCATTAAAAGCATCGTAAGACTTCTGCGGTAAGCCTGGCAGCCTGCCGCGTCAGCTGTTGTGTAAAAGAACAGTTCACTGTCTTCACCCAGACGTTTTTCCAGCTCCCGAAGCCTTCCGTTCGCAGAAACCAGCACAATATCATGGGCATAATCCTTCTGTACATCAGCCGCGATGACCGAAAAAGGAGTTCCGGCCGGATATTCATACACTTTTCCATTGATTGCTGCCTTTACATTCATCCTGTCATCTCCTTTTCTATTTGATAATAATACAGCTTATATGACCTGAAAAGGCTGTCTGATGGGCGCTGCAGAAACCTTCAGCGAAGGCAGCTCCTTCTCCAGAAACTTCTTCATATCTTCTATATAAATATGCTCGATTCCATAATGGCCTGCGTCAATAACCGCCATGCCGCAGTCGGCCATGTCAATTCCCGTATGGTGATCGATATCTCCGCTGATCAGCACATCCACGCCAGCCTCAAAGGCAGGCCGCGCCATACTCTTTCCGGAACCCGGGGAAATGGCAGCTGTCGTTACCATTTTATTCAGATCACCGAAGATCTTGACATTGGGAATTGAAAAACGCTCCTTTACAAACCGGGCACACTCCTCCAGAGTCATGGACTTCGGCAGACGTCCGGTACGGCCGATTCCTTCGCCGTTCAGCACTTCCTCCAAAACGGCAGTCTCCGTCAAGTCCAGCATGCCTGCCGCCAGATCCGCCATGCCCAGCACATCATAGTTTGTATGCATCGCATAATAGGAAATCCCGTTTTTTATCAGGCGGATCAGCCGTTCTCCCGCGTAATCATCTGTGGTGACAGCTTTCAGACCGCCGAAAATCATGGGATGGTGGGTAAGCAGCAAGCCTGCTCCGGAAGAGACTGCTGCCTCAATCACCTCGTCCGTGGCATCCAGCGCAATGTAAACCCTATCCACTTCCTGCTGCCTGTCTCCTGCCAGCAGCCCCACATTATCCCAGCTGCAGGCATATTCCCGCGGAAAGCGCTTTTCAATCCGCTCTATAATCTCCTGGCATTTCATCTGTCTTCTTCCTTTCTAAGCTCCTGCAGGCTCTGCTCTAGAAGCCGGATCTCCTTCGATAACTCCTCTCTTCGTTTCTGAATCCGCGGCTCCTCTTCCCCTTCTGTCTTCCGGGGAATCCCCGCCTGAATCTTCCGCGCGTTTTCCAGCCGGAACTGCAGAAACTCTTCCAGCACCTCTGGTGAACGCTGAAGAGCGCTCTTTCCATACAAAAGCTCCTGCTCGGAATACTCATCCGGACATCCTTTCACAGCCCGGAACATGGGATAATACTTTCCTTCATCCAGCACGATATCCTCACAGCAGATCGCCCATCCATTTTTCTTAAGCCAGAGACGCACCTTCCAGAGCTCTGACTGGGGCTGCAAGATAAGCTCCCGGACTGTGCCAAGAACCGGTTTTCCCACCTCCAGAATCCGCTCTGTCAAAGCTCCGCCCATACCGGCAATGAGAACCGTATCCGCTTCTCCTTCCTTCAGCTCCGAGAGTCCGTCGGAAAGCCTCGTCTCTATGTAATTTTCCAGTCCCGCCTCCCGGATATGTGTTCTGGCCCGCTCCAGAGGACCTTTTCGGATATCCATAGCCACTGCCGAAGGAATCTTTCCCTGTCCGCAAAGACAAAGGGGAACATATCCATGATCTGTTCCCACATCTGCCAGACGGCTTCCCTCCGTGACCATTCCGGCCAGGCGGCTCAGTCGTTTCGATATATTCATTTTAATCCAGATAATCCTTCAATTTTCTGCTGCGGCTGGGATGGCGCAGTTTCCGAAGCGCTTTTGCCTCAATCTGGCGGATACGCTCACGGGTTACATTGAACTCTTTGCCCACTTCCTCCAGGGTGCGGGCCCGTCCATCATCCAGCCCGAAACGCAGGCGGAGAACCTTCTGCTCTCTGTCAGTCAGCGTGCTCAAAACCTCCACCAGCTGCTCCTTCAAAAGAGTAAAGGCTGCCGCGTCGGAGGGCACCGGAACGTTGTCATCCTGGATGAAGTCACCCAGATGGCTGTCCTCCTCCTCACCGATAGGCGTCTCCAGAGACACAGGCTCCTGGGAAATCTTCAGAATCTCCCGCACACGCTCCACCGGAAGCTTCATTTCCTCTGCAATCTCCTCCGGGGTAGGCTCACGCCCCAGCTCCTGCAAAAGCTGCCTGGATACACGGATCAGCTTGTTGATCGTCTCTACCATATGAACCGGAATACGGA